>NZ_LN876574.1 GCF_001282725.1 Inediibacterium massiliense
TCTGTTCTGGTCAAGTAAAATTGTAACATTATGTGCTAGTTTTGATTTCCATACCTAGCTTCGAAGGGTGTCCTTCCTTGATTATGCGAATGTGGTCTTGAAAAATTATACCATTCATAAACATAGTCATTAACAGCTTCATTGAGAAGCTGATCAGTATCAAAACGATATTGTTTAATAAGTTCATTTTTAAATGTATTATAAAATCGTTCCATAACTGCATTATCATAAGGACAACCAGCTTTGCTCATGCTTTGTGTGACACCCTTAGATTCACAGAATTTTACGAATTCTTTTGAAGCAAACTGCGCTCCTTGATCACTATGCAAAATTAAATTATTTTTGATTAGGTTATTTTTTAATGCTATTTTCAACGTATCTATAGCTAAATTTGAATCAATCCATTTACTGTTCAACGTTGCAACTAC
Organism: Inediibacterium massiliense; assembly: GCF_001282725.1. Taxonomy (NCBI): domain Bacteria; kingdom Bacillati; phylum Bacillota; class Clostridia; order Peptostreptococcales; family Thermotaleaceae; genus Inediibacterium; species Inediibacterium massiliense. Next base: position 429 of record NZ_LN876574.1, read on the forward strand.
ACTTCTGTCATACAGATCTATGATGCTACAATTATAACGCTTCTGACCATTGCTTAATGTAAGATAGGTAAAATCAGTACACCACTTTTCATTTCGCTTGGAAGCAGTAAAATCTTGATTTAAGAGATTTTTAAAAGTTTTATGAATACTTCCTTTTATATATTTTTGTTTCTTTTTCATAATTATAGCTTTTAAATTTAGCTCTTTCATATACTTATAAATCGTGGGATAACTGCATGATACATTACTTAATTTAAGTAAATCTGCTATCATGCGATAACCTACAGTACCATTTTTACTATGATAAATTGTCTCAATTAATTCTTTTAATTGAGCTTTGTGTTTAAAATATTTTTGTGTTCTCTTTTTAAGATAATTGTAATAGGCATTAGGGGATAATTTAAATTTGGATAATAGCCATCGTAAACCGAATTCATTGCAGTATTTTTTTATGAATTCATAAATTTTTAATCGATTTCTTTCGCGAAGAATGCAGCCGCCTTTTTTAGAAAACGATTCTCCTTTTCAAGTTCTTCCAGCTGTTTACGCAGCTTTTGAATTTCAATATAAGAATCTGTTTCTTCTTTTAAATCAGTATTTGTCTTGCATTCTTCACGGTGCTTGTTTAACCAATATCTCAATGTACCATTCCCTAAATTATATTCTTCAGTTAAGCTTTTTACAGTCCGACCTTCTTCAAGATAAAGACGTAATACTTTCTTTTGTAATTCTGGGTCATATTTTTTATTCGCCATTTTGCAACTCCTTTTCTATGTTTGAATTATAACATCAAACTAGCGTTAGGTGTTACAACTTTAGTATAGCAGGACAA
>NZ_LN876575.1 GCF_001282725.1 Inediibacterium massiliense
GTTTTATGAGGTATTAATCCCGGTTTCCCGAGGCTATCCCTCTGTATAGGGCAGGTTGCCCACGCGTTACTCACCCGTCCGCCGCTAACTCCTTTTTATTCCACCCGAAGGCTTCCTAAAAATTCATTCGCTCGACTTGCATGTGTTAGGCACGCCGCCAGCGTTCATCCTGAGCCAGGATCAAACTCTCAATTAAAATCTTCGAGGTTTGTGCTTCTTGCTCAAAATATCATTTTGGCATTTTGCATGTTTTTGCTTGTCATTTCTTGTGCTGTTTAGTTTTCAAAGGTCAATCTCTTTTTATGCCGCCGTTGTTTTGGCGACTTAAATATCTTATCATTTTTGTTTCTTGTTGTCAACCACTTTTTTTACAATATTATTTGCGACAACGAAATATATAATATCATATCTATCATAATTCGTCAACTAGAAGTTCTTTCTAGTCTTAGAAGCTTACCCCTCTTGTGAAGGACAAGTATTACTATACCATTTTTTTTATATGTCGTCAATATCTTTTTATTCTAAATATCTGTTTTTATTCTATTTTATCTTTAAACCAGTACTTTTCTTTACTTATTTCTACTTTTATTGATTTTGTTTTTTAACTTTTTTAATTTATCTATTCATTTTATATCATATAATGATTGTTAAAAAGTCTAATTATGCTATAATAAATCAAAATAAAAGTAGACAAAATCATAAAATTCGTAAACTCATGGCGCCAACGAAATCTTTTCATTTCATTCAAGATTTCCGTTGCTTAAAAAACGTCACTCATTTTCACAAATTCTCAATAAATCTTCCTTATTTCTATGACTTTGCTAAAATATACTTTGTCAATAGTCTGACTTATGTAATATAAGTTTTTACTTTCACAATGTACAAAATAATAAGATAAGATGAGATCTGATGAAAAATTTTCAAAATAGGAGGTACTTTACATGCTATCATCCAAATTAAATAAAATTACACCTTCCTTTACTATAGGAATCAGCGCAAAAGTAAAAGAATTAAAAAATAATGGTTTAGATATTATTGATTTAAGTATTGGAGAACCAGATTTTTTTACTCCAGATGCTGCAAAAGAAAATGCAATAAAAGCCATTACCCACAATAAAACCAAATATGATTTAGCTGTAGGTTTAACAGATCTTAGAAAAGCTATTCAAAATAAACTCCAAAATGAAAATGATGTGTCTTATGCTTTAGATGAAATTGTCGTATCTAGTGGTGCAAAACATGCCATCACTAATACACTTATTGCTCTTTTAAATTTTGAAGATGAAGTACTTATCCCTAAACCTTTTTGGGTAAGTTATCCTGAAATGGTTAAATTAGTAGGAGGCAATCCTGTCTTTATAGATACAAAAAAAGAAAATCAATTCAAAGTCACAGCAAAAGATATAGAAGATGCACTCACTCCAAAAACAAAAATGATCTTTATTACAAATCCTTCTAATCCAACAGGAGCTGTATACACAAAGGAGGAACTACATGCTATCGTAGATGTTTGTACAAAACACAATTTGTATATTCTTGCAGATGAAATTTATGAAAAAATTTGTTATACAGATACTTTCACAAGTATTGCCTCTCTTTCTGAATGTGCAAAAAATATTACCATTACTGTGAACGGATTGTCTAAATCTGCTGCTATGACCGGATGGAGAATTGGCTATACTGCTTCTAATAAAACTATTGCGAAGGCTCTAGGAACTATACAAGGTCACTTAGTATCTCATCCTAGTACTATTTCTCAGTATGCTGCTTTATCCGCCTTAACAAGCTGTCAAAGTGAGATGAAAGAAATGATTCGTATATATAAAAATAGAAGAGATGCAGCTATACAACAACTAAACGAAATAAAAAGTATTGACTTTATTCATCCTGATGGAGCTTTTTATCTTTTTATTGATTTATCTGCTCTTAAAAATAAGTTTACATGGAAAGATAGCTTTTCTATTGAGTTTTGTAATGATTTATTAATCAATGGAGAGGTCGCAGTAGTTCCTGGAATAGCTTTTGGAAATGATGATTTTATTCGAATATCCTATGCTTGTGATGAAAAACACTTATTAGATGGAATCCATAGAATTAAAACTTTTATACAAAAACTCTAGTTTGTCTTTAGTCTGAGCTTCCTACTTAATGATAGGAAGCTTTTTATATATGAATAGAATGTGGATAACTTTCTGAATTTTAAGTTTTATCCACATTCTATTCACTTTACTTTTATATACAAATTGAATAAGATCTCAAAAATAACAGAAAAAAAGACCTAAGACGGTCCTGCGTCCTAAGTCCTTTTAAACTAGCGACGACCTACTCTCCCAGGGCGCTACCGCCCAAGTACCATCAGCGCTGAGGAGCTTAACTTCTGTGTTCGATATGGGAACAGGTGTAGCCTCCTCGCTATTGTCACTAGATGTGATACATAAATGTACCTTCAAAATTAAACAATGCAAAATCTGGTCAAGTCCTCGACCGATTAGTACCT
>NZ_LN876576.1 GCF_001282725.1 Inediibacterium massiliense
TTGGAATCATCCAAATAAGTGAAATTGAAGAGTTGCTCAATAGATATAACATAGGCAAGAAACCTTTAGCCAAACTATTAGGTTGGGGAGAAGTGACAATCATTAGATATTTAAAAGGATTAACCCCTTCTAAAGAATATAGTGAGAAATTAAAAGAATTGCAAGATCCTTATAAAATGCAAGAAATATTAAATCAAAATGGTCATACATTGCAAAAGGTTGCTAGAAAAAAGGTTGAGGATCGTATTAAAGAAATGCTTCATCTATCTCATTCAACGAAACAAGGTCAACCTATCAATTCTATAGATGTTGCCACCTATTTTCTAAACAAAGTAGATATAGAAGCTGGAGATTTGATCTCTCATTTAAAACTACAAAAGCTTGTTTATTATGCTCAAGCATGGATGATGGCATTTTTAAATAAAATTATAATAAAAGAAGACTTTCAAGCATGGGTTCATGGGCCTGTTATCCCTGAGATGTACAATAATTATAAAAAGTTTGGTGCCAATCCAATTCCTAAAGTAAATATTTTAGATGAAAATATATTTAATGAGGATGAAAAGCTCATATTAAATGGTATATGGAATGTATATGGAAAATACAATGCAAAGTATTTAGAAGCGCTGACCCATATGGAAGATCCATGGAGAGATGCTAGGGGGAATTGCCAGGAAGACGAAAGATGTACAAATGTAATTGAAAAAGAAAATATTAAGACGTATTATTCATCTATAAAAGATCAATTTACAATCAAGGACATGGATGAGTTAAACACTTATGTATCAAGTATTAAGATAAAGATGAATTAATCCCTACAGGTATTTGTTCATTCATAGAATCATGATTCTCGGATTCATTTAAATGAAAAACAAATAGTACAAAGAGATCACAAAAAATATTATTACCGCAATTAAGTACGAGATATTAAATTTTTTATTTGAAAGATAATTCTTTAATAGAAGAATTATAAATATTATCATAAGATTTATTCCCATAATAATATTAAAAATTTTCTCAGAAATTACCATTGTATTTTTAAAAGCAACCAATAGTATCATGAATATAGCAATTATCCAAGAAATTACAGTTATTATTTTCTTTTGAGTTTTTAACAATCTTAATTTCTCCTTTAAGTTTTTATATAATTTTAGAGTAAGAATCTGTACTTTAGACGCTATCCTTCTTTCTTAATTTGAATTTTAAATATAAAATTCTTTAAATGATTGTATCACATATACATTTCAAAAAATGTAATATATTGCAAATTAAATCCATGCGAATGCATCACAATCTAGGATAGAAGCATATGTTTTTTACAGTATTTGTAAAGTGGCCCTATTTTACATGAATGTTTGCCGTACCCCATATAAAGGAGCTTAAAAGTATTCTGAAAAAACTAAACTAAAAAATAAGACCCTATGAGAGAGATTCATATGTTTTCAATAGATCTTTCTCATAGGGTGAATTCTTTTAATACAAGGATAAGTTTTGATTATTGTTTATACAACAAATATGTTGTATAATTAAGTTACAACATATTTGTTGTATAAACATTGTGATAAAGGAGTATACTATGAATGTTTTCACTTATGAAACTAGCGGAGGAAAAGATTTAATAAAAGAGTATCTAGATAATCTTCCTAAAAAAGAAAGTGCAGAAGGATACTTTATAATAGAATCTCTTGAAAAAGAAGGAGTAAATTTTTTAGAAGCTTTAAATACTAGACAATTAGATAAAAAGCTTTGGGAAATCAAGTTCTACAGACATAATAGAATCATGTATGTACTTGTGGATCAAGATAATATTTATTTGCTACACGCATGTAAAAAGCAAAAGAATAAAGCTGAAAAACTTGACTTAGATAAAGCTCAAAAAAGAGCAGATGAACTTTTAAAAATATTAAATAAAAAATAGGAGGGATGAAAAATGCCTTTTAAAAAAATTAATGCTCAAGAAATTGTAAAAGATAAAATAGAAAAAGACCAAGAATTTAAAGCAGCTTATGAAGAAATAAGTGAAGAATATAAATTAATTAGAGAAGTAGTAAAAGCAAGAAAAGAGATGGGATTAACCCAACAAAATTTAGCTGATAAAATAGGAGTAAAACAACAAGTGATATCTAGATTTGAAAATGAAAGACACATTCCTACTCTAGATAATTTTTTGAAAATATTACATGGATTGGATCTTGAAATATCTATATGTAAAAAAAAAGACTGCATTAGTATTTAAAGGAACCTTTGCTCAATAATCGCAAAGGTCTGATTGAAAAAGTGCTCCCAAAGGCCTTGAAGATTCCATTCAAAAACATCATGTACCTTCAAGGTTCTTTAGGACTTTCGTATGAAGGGGCTTTTAGACTGCAAAGAAAGCAGACTAAAACCCACATAGAGAAAAAATAGGTTATGACTACAGCCCTAAAGGACCTTGTGTGATTACATCAAATTTTTTCATTTCATCTTTCAAGGCCTTATCGCCACACCCGATGCCAGCACTCTAAATAAAAACAAATAGAAGCTCCTGATGATTCAGGAGCTTAACTGTTATATAAACATATATTTTGGGAATAGTTGAGCTGGGTAAAAAAAAGCATATTGATAATAGATACAATCATAAGTTTATCCTAAATTATTATTTTTACTATGATCAGGATTAGAAACAGGTGTATCTATTCCATTGATATTTCTAATATGATATTTTTTATAGTGTCCTTGCTTGATTTTGGTAACAAATTGAGAGCGTGTCATATTGATATTATTGAAGTTATCATGAAATTTTGTATTACGACCACTATCACTTTCTTTAGTAACAGAGATTCTTTTTCTTGCCATAATTTAATCCTCCTATAAGTTTTAATAAGATGGCTAAAAAACTTATGTATTAAAGGAGAAATAAATTACGCTTTTATGAATATTTTAAAAGCTTTTTTACCATAATCTTTAGCATAATACTTTACACCATTTTTTGTAATCCATGGTCTAAAAATATAATAGCCTTTTTGTTTTTTTGCTATGACACTCACTCCTTACTGGCGAAGGATTGAATTGATATGTTACAGCAAATTTGATATACTTATCTTACAAAAATTAAACATTTTTAATGACTGTAACATGGAAACTCACCTTGTTTCCAAAGAAGAAAGATAGTTGCCGCTATCTTTTTTTCTTTATCATTCATCATCTGAATCATTGGAATCATCTCTAATCTTCTTATCTAGGGGTTCATCTAAACAAATATACAGATATTCATATTCTTTATCCCATTTTCCTATATACTTACTTGCAGTATCTTCGATTTTTATATTATCATCTAATTTGCTTTGAATAAACCTGATAAAATCTTTGTTACTTATTCGTATATAACCTTTTCTGTTTTTTGAAGCGAATTCGAATTTGCTTTGTTCAGAAGCGTCACAAGGCTGAACTACAATATATTTTTTTTGCTCATCAAATCCTAATTTTATATATTTAGGATTTCCTAGTGTTTCAATTGCACCGCTAGAAAAAGTTATTCCGTAAGTTGCTATTGATACAATAGATGCTCCTACCTTTGGATTATACCATTGTATAGTCATGTTTTTCTCCTTTCTACGTATTTCTTAGCCATCCCATATACATTGTATCAATTAATTTTAAAGATATCAATGTTTTTGTGTGTTTATTTTGTCTCGAAATTACATCGAGCTTATCGCTGTTTCGTTTTTGAAAACCATACCCTTTTGCGCTATGTTATATTCAAAACAAAAAATATTAAAATATTCTAAAATATTTCTGTTGATCTGAGTTTTGATCAACAATAATAATCTTATAGCATAAAGATATAAGTTTATATAGAGCAGTTTACTCATAATGATTTTAGATTTTAAATTATCTAAATAATACTGGAAGACATATACTTTCATTGCATATATGCAATAAAAGTATATGTTTTTTCATGACGCAAAAAAACACACAAGAAATAAAAAGCTTATTTTTAAGTTGAATTTAATTATGAATTGAACAATTATGATTCTGTTTATATATAAAAGCTCCTTCATATAGGAGATTTTTAACTATACTTTAAATTGCTTTTTAAGAATCTGTTTAAAATTGTAAAATTATCCATTATACTGTAAAATAGAACTATATTGTATAAGTGAAAATTATCGATAGAGTGTCGCAAATACTACCCTAAAAGGCATGAAAAGCGCACTTCTAATGTTAGTGATTCAATCGTTATACGACATACAACATCAATATAAATGCAATAGATAGGCATAGGTGTTAGAATGGAGGCATTATGAAATACAGTAAAAATACATTAATCACTGGCGTTAGCATTGGACTAGCGGTCATAAGTATTGCTTTTTCAGTATTTGCGTACTTTGATTCAATTAAACAAAGAGAACCAGTACTTTTCATTGATGAGCGAGCAATAGAGATCTTTAGTAAAAGAATGAATGAAGAATTGCCAATCAGTATAACAACTAATGATGGTAGAGAATTAGACGTACCAATTTATATGACAACAATTGGATTCGGTAATTTTGGGAAAGAATCGATTAAGAGGAGTAATATATTACGAGATATTATAATAACGATTAATAAGCCCAAAGATCAAATTATTGATTTCTCGATAAGCTCACAAACGAGAGAAATTGTTGGGGCTGAGATTGAAATATTTGATAAGTCAGCAAAGTCAACATCATATAAACTGAATTTTGATATCTTAGAAGAACAAGATGGAATTGAACTCAAAATATTATTTCTTGGAGATGAAAACACTGAATTCTCTGTTGAAGGTGTAATAGAAGGTACAAGAAATATTGAAATAATGAAATCTGGTTATCATGTCACAACAGTAGGTCCAAAACATCATTTAGATGTAAAAAATGTTTTTCTATTTGAGAAGCAATAAATCAACCTTTAGTAATAAATATCTTGAATTTTTCATTGAGAATTATATTTATGATGCTGTCTTATAACAACGTATTTCCAACACAACGTAAAATATATAATTTTTACATTGTGTTTCTATCCCATAAGGATTTTATGAAATAAATCCAAAAGGCCTCCCAGTGACGGCATTGGGTGTGGCAATAAGGCCTTGGACTGAAAACGGAATATGATACAGGCTAAAAAGAGAGTAGCAGGGCTGAAACTTTTAAGCCTGTTTTTTCTTTATGTGGGTTTTAGTCTGCGTTCTTTGCAGTGTAAAAGCCCTTTCATGTGGAAGTCCTGATACTCTCTATAGGCGTATGATATGAAGTGAAAAGTCCAAGGCCTTAGGGAATGTCACTTGAGGCCTTATAAGAAAATAAGAGACTAATATAAATAAAAGATCCATATTATATGGATCTTTTTTATATAAAACAACTCTACAAATAAAGGAAAATGAAAAAAAAAGTAGAATATAAAAAATTAAAGCAAAAAAGGAAATAAGCACCTGCTACAGTCGGGAAACTTATCAGGTACTTATTCTAATAAAAGGTTTTTTAAATTGTCTATTTAGTTATACATAGTATTTTACACTATTATAATTCTATATTCAATAAAAAATACCTTCTATTTTGCTAAAAAATTTAGGAGGTTTTTAAAATGGAAAATAAACAAAAGAATTTTAGAGATGTTTTAAAGGTTGAAGGGGTTAAAGCTAGAGGGTTTGGAATCATTCCAAAGCTAGTTATGTTAGATAGAAAATTAACTATAGAAGCCAAAGCTATATATTCTTATTTTTGTTCTTATGCAGGAGCAGGAACAACAGCTTTTCCAAGCAGAGATAAGATATGCAAGGATTTAGGTATTAGTATAAAAAGATGGTACAAGCATTTTAATTTGTTAAAAGAATTAGGTTATATAAAAGTTGAACAAATAAGAAGTAAAAAAGGCGACAAGTACAGTCATAATATATATACTTTAATAGAAAAACCCGAAACCATTGAAAATACTGAAGATGACCAGTGTGGTCAAAACGAGTATACTCGAAATGAGTATGCTCAAAATGACTACAATAATAATAACAGGTCTTTTAATAAAAATAACAAGTTTTTATATAATCATCAGTCAGTCATAGAAGAACCAGAAGATGGACCGACAGATATAAAAAATAAAAGAGAAGAAATAAAAGAAGAAATTATAAGCAATGCAGAAATCTATTTATACAAAGGACAAGCTAGAGAATTATTAGAAAAAACTATTATCAAGTTATTAGAGTGTAAAAAGATACAAGTACACAACAAGATACTTAATAACCAACAGATCGTAGAACAATTACAAAAGTTAACTATCGATATTATAGATTGTGCTTTAAGTAAATTTAGACAAGTACAACTAGAACAAACTATAAAAAATAAACAAAAGTATTTTGAAGTATTGTTGTTAAACTGTATAGATGAATATGCAGCTAATTCGATTTTTTAATAAAAGTTGAAAAGGTAAAGTGTTTCCTAGTAGAAAAAGTATTTAAAGTATTCTTTATGTACTTTGAATACAAGGAGCCTTTGCTCAATAATCGCAAAGGGCTGATTAAAAAAGTGCTCCCAAAGGCCTTGAAGATTCCACTACATAAACATCATGTACCTTCAAGGTCTCTTTAGGACTTTCGCATGAGAGGGCTTTTAGAGTGTGAAACCCCACATACTAAAACCCACATAGAGAAAAAACAGGTAATGACTACAGCCCTAAAGGACCTTGTACGATTACATCAAGTTTATTTCGTTCCATCGTTCAAGGCCTTATCGCCACACCCGATGCCAGCACTTAAAAGAAAAATAAAATATAGGTGTATAGACTGTGTGTATAAATAAGTTCAAACTATATATATCTCGTGTGTATGGAGGAGGAAAAACCATATGGATACTCTATATAGCAGCAATGATTTGGCTGAAAAGCTTGGAATTTCGGTATCTACAGTTCGAAAGTATGAGCAGGATTATAACTTGGAGATCATGAGGAATGAAAGCAACAACAGGGTGTATACAGAAAAGGATCTAGAGATTTTTAAAAAGATCATAGAGCTTAAAAATGAAGGTGCGAACATTCATCTTATAAGAAAGATACTTGCTAATGAAGGTATAGTAGAAACAGCTCCTGAGGTTTTAGATACTATTCCTCTACATACTGAAAGTATAGAGGCATTTAAAGCTGATGTAATCAGTCAAATAGCAGATATTGTTTCGGAAAAAGAAAGAGTATTGAAAGAGGAATTTGAAAAGCAACTAGATGAAAAATTACAGCACCAGGAGCAGAGGATCAGAGAGCAGATCCAAGCAGAAAATAAAAAGCTGATGGAATATATAGCTGCTACGAAAGAAAATGAAAAGAAAAAAGGGTTTTGGAGTAGGATTTTTGGGAAGTAGATTTTATATAAATGAAAGGAAATAAAAGCTCCTAGATCATTAGGAGCTTAACTGTTATCTAAAGATATATTTGAGGAGTATTTGATAAAGAATATTTTTAAGAAATATTCTTTACATTAACAGCAACTTCTTGATTTGTTATGGGATTAACTTGAATTTGATAAGTTACATCTTTGTATAGAATTTTATTCATATTTAATGTTGGATTATCTTTACTATGAAAAAATATATTTGTTGGAGATTTAGAGATAAATCCGTAATTTAAACCATTTCTATCTGCTTTTACATTTAGTACGGTTCCTCTATAGGTGGACAAGCTATCTTCTGTAGTATCATTGTTTGAAAGAACTTGGGATAATAATAATTCTGTAAATTTAGAATTATCTTTTATACTATATTTATAATTTTCTCCTCGTAAATTTATCCATTTCTTTGTTACATCATTAAATTTTTCAACTGCTAATTTAGTAGCATTAAAAAATGTATTAGTATTTCTCATCTTATCAAATAAATCTGAACAATATTGATCAATTTGCTTTTGCTTATTAATATTAGGTGCTTTTCCATTAAGGAGTAATACTGTAATTAACATTAAATGTGATTTATACGGATAATATTCTTTTGGTATTTTTTTATGTTTAAATATTTTTTCAAATTCTACATGTAATAATGAAGTTATATAATAGGGATATTTAGACTGTCCATCTACAAATACTTGATTTTTATATATATCAAGTATTTTTGATTCATGTCTATGTCCTAAATGAGGAGAAAATAAAAATATACTTATAAAATCTTGAGATATTAATCTTAAATTTATTTTTTGAATGGCTTTAATAGTAGGGTTATCAGCATATTGTTTTGATCTTCTTTCATAATAGATTTTTTCAAAATATTGTTCATTACAAGTTGACATTGAATTTATAAATTCTTCCAATTCTTTATGGAAATCTCTTGTTACTTCAAAGACTTCATCTAATACGATATTTTGTTTATTTGTACCCCGAACAACGTTATTTATTATTTTAGTTGATTTTGTTGCAATAAGCTTAATTGAAAGTGCTATATCACTAATATTTATTCCTTGGCAGTTTGCATGATATAATACATTGCTTGTTTGGCAACCATTAACAATTCGAGGATTCTCGATTGTAATTTTTCTATTTCCAGGTATGATTGTATCACATACTACAGTTATACCATTATTCAATAAGATAAAACTTTTTGGATCACTTTTTATCGTTTCAAAAATTTCATTATTTATCATTGTATCTCCTTGGTAATCTCTTACATTATCAATAAATAATGTCTTTCTTATAATACCATCTTCTGTCATAAGCATTTTTATAAACTCATTAGCATAGCATAAAATAATACTCGAATTATCGACATTATTTACTTCTGTTAATGAAAAAATATCAATTATATTTAGAACTTCTGTAAAAGTATTTTCATTCTCATCACAAATATTTTTGAAAGATTTACTATCTATATAACGAATATTCGGACTATCATATGTGTGTAATTTTGCAATTTCTTCTTTAAACTGTTCTGATCTTGCTAAAATATGAGGACTATTGTTCCATTCGCCCATTACTATATAATATATTCGAATAGATGGATTGCTTTCCCACCTTACCATTACTTCATCACTCAAAATGTAATTTTTAAGATCCAACCATAATTCTATTTTTTTATTATATGGAAGATATTGTTGTGGGTTTAGAAAATCTTTAATTCCAGTTATAAAAGTACCATATTCTTTAGAATCAAATGATCTTTTATATTTAGATTGTATAAATATAAATTCAACATTATCTTTACTATTCTTTTGCATTAAATCTTGTATGTCGGTTTTATTGGTTATGAATACACCATTGAATTTAATAGCAATACCATCAATTCCCATATCTTCAGATCCACCCACAGAAATAATATCAATCAAATCTGTTTCGATAGAAAAAGCATCAGGTTGATGTGATGTCAATATTGTTTGATTAGCAAATCTTTCAAAAACTTCAGTTTCACCTAAATTTTCTAACTCATACTTTTCTTTATATGCTTTTAGCTTCAATTTTATGGTTGGTTCAAACTGCATGTATATTCCTCCTTATAGAATTAAGTTTAATATTATTTTTCCTTTTCAATATAATACCATAAAATACAAAATATGAGTTTTAACTTGTTATATTTTGTTTAAAGATAAATTTAGCGAGTGCAACACAATGATAATAATGATAATTGTGTTGCGTTAGTAAAATGTTTTTAAAGTACTACGATGTAAGGTGATTGTATAGAAATATCTATATTTTGAATACAACATAAAATATACAATTTTTATATTATGTTTCTATCCCATAGGGAGTCATCAAGAGTCCTTATAAGCAAATAAAACCCTAGCTTAAATCAAGCTAGGGTTTTTAGTAATCAAAATCATCAATCATCTGATCTTTAATATCATCATTGATTCCTATATACCGAAGGGTAATACTAGGAGAGGAATGGTTAAAAATCTCCTGGAGTGCTGCAACATCCTTATATTTCTTATAAAAATGATACCCAAAAGTTTTCCTGCTCGTATGGGTGCCTATTTCTTGGAGTCCACATTCCTTAGCTGCTTTGTTTAAGACTCTATAGGCCTGGATTCTAGTAATAGGCACTTTCTCTCCATTAGGGCCTAGTTTGGAACTTGGAAATAAGAAACTCTCCTCATTAAAATCATGTCTTTTGATGTACTTATTCAATTCTTTTCTTAGAGGAGCATTGATCTTAAATCTCTTGATCTTACCTGTTTTTTTCTCTTTGATGTAAATATGACTTTGTGTTACATCTTTTACTTTAAGGTTTAAAATATCAGAGATCCTAAGTCCTGTATATATGCCTACAATAAATATCATATAATTTCTACCGATGAAGCTTCTATCGCTAGAATTTTTCAGGGCTTTTTTCATTGCAACAATTTGTTTTTTGTCACGAATAGGTTGTACGGAGTTCAAAAAATCACCTTCCTTTGCCCTTAGTGTATGTAACATACGAACACATTATGTAACTAGATGTGCTTAAAAAGTAGTAAAATGTTGAACTTATTCTCAATTAGACACTTTATTTTACCTCATTATGTTACATTTTAAAAGCATAAAAAAACGCGTGAAATCATTGGAAATGCTATGTAGTTATAAGATGTAACATAATATACATTGTGTTACCATGTAAAACAGGTGTAAATGTTGAAATATCAACATTTGGTTAATTATGCAGGATTTTTTCAAAATGTATGTTTATTCATTGAGGAAATAAATAAAAAGTTGAATATAAATACATTGCAAAAGGCCTCCAAGTGACGGCACTGGGTGTGGCAATAAAACTTTTTAAAGCTATCTATAGGCATACGATATGGAGTGATAAGGACAAGGCCTTAGGGAGGCTCTGAGAGGCCTTTAATACATATTATTGAAAACAATGTAAAATATTGATTTTTTTGCCGATATTTATAAAAATATAAGCTTTTAAAAAAGGAGGGATAGATTTGAGAATTTCTGGAGTAAGTAATAACATTTATTGCTATAAAACAAATCGTAGTAAATTGAATTGTGGAGATAAGTTCGAAGTGAAAAATATGAATATGGAGACGAATAATCAAACAGATATTTATGGAAAGCTAAAGCAAAAATATGATATTAGAAATGCTACTTTTGATGAAGTGAAAGAAATAGCAGAGAAATTACATGAAGCTGGTGAAATTTCTGAATTTCAATATGCTAATCTGATTTTAGATCGTTCAAGAATTTCTGTTCCTGAGCATGAAAAAAAATTTTTGATTGATCGATATCATGGTGGAAGGCAAGATTGGATAGAAATATATGAAGACCAAGCAAAAACTTGTTTGTCTTATGGAGATATGAATTCCTATAATAAAAACATAGATATTATTAAAGCTTTAAAAAAGTGTGAGCAATAAAAAATACCTTTTAGTAGGTATTTTTTTATGGGTAAAAAACTACTTAAATACCTACTTGTATATATGTACACATAAGGATTATACTATTAGCATACACAATAAAATCAGTCACCCTATAAAAAAGCTCCATACAAACACATGAATCTTTTTTATAGGGTTTTTCAGGAGGAAAAACTATGTTGAGATCAAAAGATGCCATTAGAAAAACATTTTTACTTACACCAGAGCTTGAAAAAGCATTAAGATTAAAAGCAGTAATGGAGGATCTACAAATCAATGAATTTGTGAGAGATACTTTAGCAGCTGCAGTTGAACAAAAATATTTTGATATGGTGAAAGCACAAGAAAAAGAAAAGAAGAAGAAAGAAGCAGAAACCAAAGAGGAGCTTGTTTTAGAAAATACACCACTCAAAGGACAAATAGAGATCGAAGAACTTTAAAACTATTCTAAAAAACATTAGGATAGTTTTTTTTATTTACAACAACTCCTTTGTTGTTGTTTTAAAATGATTTATAAATGATTTAATATGTTTTAGGAACTTTGGAATCAAGCAAATTCAATACATGCAGAGGTATAAGTGAGACAAATTGACGGTAAAGTGAGACAAATTGATGGTGAAAAAAGACGGATTGACGGTGAAAAAAGACTTTGTTGATATCTTTTGTTGTTGTTTTAAAACATATTTTAAATACTTTAAATACTTTTATGACGTCTTGAACCTAGTAATATCAATATATTCAATCTTACAAGGCAACAATTTCATACCTAAAGGTAACTTAATCATACCCAAATTGAAATATGACAGATTGATGGTGGATTTTAATATAAAAAAACATATAACTAATTTTAGACAACCTAGCACAAGCTAATTTGTTTATGTACAGAGGCTAAAGGTGATAAAAAATAGTGTCAAGATAGTCATAGGGTGAATGAGTATTTCCTAGTAGAGTTATAAAAAATGTCGCAAAAAGTAAAAAGGAAGAAAAGATTCTTTGAAGAAATTTTATATATCAACAAATATTTTATAATGCTGTCGCAAATAGTCATCTAAGGAAATTGGGACAACCTACTAAATCTTAATTAAGGAGATCTAAAAAATCTTAATTAAGGAGAAAAAACATGCTATCAACTAAATCTAGTATACAAGAGGAGGAAATGAGCAAACACATAAAAATCCTCCACGAGCTAAAAGGGGATGGATGGATTACACTATCCTCAAAGATTCAAAATCATTATCAGCAACACCATTACAAATACACAAAATTATTCATAGAGCTTCAAGGACTTATTGAGTTTGAAAATATATATGTTTCTCAAAATACATTTTACAAACCTCAAAGAAGAATTGAAAATATCAGGCAAATTAGAGCTTGTTATGTAGATATAGATTGCTATAGGAAAAATTATAAAAAGGAGCAGGTACTCTTTTTTATAAACGAGATCATTGGAGAAAAAATCCCAAGGCCCAACCTGGTTATTGACTCAGGGAGGGGATTAAACCTCATTTGGAGAATAGATCCAGTACCATATCAGGCACTTTCTTTATGGAGTGCCATAGAAAACTATCTATATGAGCAACTCAAAGAATGGGGAGCCGATCGAGTGGCTACGGATCCTACAAGGATACTAAGAATTTCAGGGACGATTAATTCTAAGACCAAAGCTCCAGTACGCCTTATTGAAACCTATGAACATATCTATACTCTACGAGAAATCCAAAACGAGTATTTGCCGGAACTTAGCCCGAAGAAAATAAAAAATCATAAAGGAAGACCTAAAAAAGTTGTAAGTTTATTTAATCAATATACCTTGTATCATGCGAGACTTATGGATTTAGTAAAAATTTGCGAGCTTAGGCATTATAAAATAAAAGATTATCACATGAGAGAAATTATATTATTTTTATATCGTTATTGGACATGTTGTTTTGAAAAAGATACAAAAGAAGCATTAGAAAGATCTTTAGAACTCAATCAAGAGTTTGATTATCCATTATCAGAAAGAGAAGTCATAAGAAACACCAAAAGTGCAGAGAAGGCTTTTTTAAGCAAAGACAAAGAATACAAATATACAAATAAAACATTGATTGAAATGTTGGAAATTACAGAAGAAGAACAAAAACATTTAAAAACAATCATTGGAACAAAAGAAAAATATAGGAGAAAAAATTATAAAAGAAATGCAAAGAGAAGAAACGAAAAAGGACTAACCCAAAGAGAGCAAGCTAAACAGGAAAAGATAAAAAAAATAAAGGCCCTGTCTGCCCAAGGCCTTACCTTAAACGAAATCGCTTCAGTCATTGGCATTCACAAAGCGACTGTAAGTAAGTATTTGAAGTCTACCTAAATATTATACAGTAAAAATAGATTACTGAAAATGATATTTTTTCAAAAGGTAGAATATAGCAATTTCAATACATACACTGGCTTTGTTAAAAAAATGTCAAAAAGTTGCCTGAAAAGGGTCTTTGTATTGTGGGGGTATTTATACCCTGCTACGAAGTAGCTCGCTTTTGGTTTGTACACTCAGGGGTTTCCGCCTAGTCTCTTTTCTGCTTTTATTATTTTTAATGAACTGGAGGAGATGACACTATGTCAATGTCAAGTTTTAGTTTTATAGGAGTTGTTTTTTTAATTTTAGAATTGATTATTGTGATTATAGCTATACAAGCAGTTTTGCGAACATATACAAATAAACGTGCTTTAATAGAACTTAAGCATCGTATAGATGAATTAGAAAATAGAATGAACAAGTAACTTGAGTTATACAAATCTTAAACATAACCCTATTTCTTAGAAAATTTTTATCCTTTTTTCTTACGGCTCTTTCTTTTCTTTCCTGCTACAATTTTTACAAGGGGGCGAGGATCATTCATGATTTGTATTTGATTTCTGATTTAATTGGCAGAGAGAATACAAAAAAGCTCATGAAAGAGTTTGGAGGTAGTTCTATTTATATTCCAAGAGAAGATCGTATCAGTAGAAATAAAAAGATTTTGAAGGAGTATAACGGCTACAACTCTCGTGAACTTGCAAAGAAGTATGGTCTTTGTCATAAAACCATTCAAAAAATTGTGAAGGAGGGGTAAGCATGTCTGTAAATGTAAACCAAGGACCTAGTAAGATGGCGATCATTTATAGTGACGGAGTGGATGAAAAAGGAAATGAAAAGAAAAAGACCAAAACCTATAGCAATTTAAAATCTAGTGCTTCCAATGAAGCAGTCTATGATGTAGCATTAGCAATCATTGGCCTTCAAACACATGATGCATTAGAAATCCACAAAAAAGAAGATTATGAAATTAGTCAAGGTGCATAGGGGATAGAGCAAAAAAGGAAAAAGGGGGTAAGGCTCTGTGAAGCGATTAGAGATGATTTTTAAAAACGAAGAAGGTAAAGGCACAAAGCTATCCATCGAGGACTGTAGAGACGATCTCAAGGCCTCTGAGGTACAAGCTACAATGCAGACTATTATCGACAAAAACATATTTGCTACAAGCAACGGAGATCTCAAAGAGATATTGTATGCAAACATTGTTACAACAGATACAGAAGCAATTATTGAAAAAAAATAAAGATGAAATAAGCCCTTAGGGGCTTTTTTTGTGCCAATATGTCAATATGAGTTGATGAATAAAAAAGGAGGACTTGTCATGGAGGAACTTATGAGTATTATTGCAAACGTTGGGTTTCCAATTGGTGTATCTGTTTATTTATTAGTAAGGATTGAAGGAAAGATAGATGATCTTTCTAAGAGCATCAAGGAGCTGGATCATACTATAGAAAATTTGTGGAATAGTCTTTAGGAGGTGTATAAAGTGAACAATGTTTACATATCCAAAAACTTTAAGTTAAAAGAGTTTGAATGTAGGGATGGATCACATCTGGTGAAGGTAGATGAAAAGCTCATTATACTTTTGCAGATATTAAGAGATAGAGTTCAAAAGCCTATTATCATTACATCTGGATTTAGAACAGAAAAATACAATCAAAGGGTCGGTGGAGCAAAGAAAAGCCAACATTTACTTGGACGTGCTGCAGACATAAAAGTACCTGGAGTATATCCTGATGAAGTGGCCAAGATTGCAAAAGAAATAGGTTTTAAAGGAATAGGAGTTTATAAAAACTTTACCCATGTAGATGTGAGGGAAGGAAATATGGCGTTTTGGAGAGGGTGAAGAAAAGCTCCTAGTGAATTTGAGGAATCATAAAATTTAAGATAGAGACATAAACCATATCAATATATACCATAAAATGTTAAAATATGTATGGAGAATTTATATATTAATTGAATGTTTGGAGAAAAAAGAAATGAGTAAATTTTTTAGAAAAATAAATACTTATAGAATTATAGGAGCATTGATTAATGCTATATTGATTATTTTAATTGGAGAAAAATTTGAGCTTATTAAATTTGAGTGTAAATATTCTCTAGGGTTGAATTATTTTATATACACTACAATTATTTTAGGGGTTGTTTATGCTATGCTCTGTAAAATGAAGGAAGAGTAGATACAATAAAATAAGTTTTAAAATAGAAACCTTTGTTTTAAAAATAAGGGTTTCTATTTTTTTGATGAAAACAACAACCCCTTTTATGTTGTTTTAAATATATATTTTAAATACTTTTAAAAGCTTTTCTGATAGCTATAACCATTGAAACCACTTAATCATAAAATTAAAAACACACTTAATTACGGTCAAACAACACAAAAATACGGTTAAAGCACACATATTTACGGTGTAAATAACACAATATTAGTGTTATTTCACACAAAACATAAACCGAAGTGTTGATTTGTAAAATAAAAAGATTTATTCTTATAAATTCGATATGCTATATAGGGATCTAGCCAACAGTTCCTTTTATGTTGTTTTAAAAAACTTTTAAATATTTTAATATGTTTTACGCAAGCTGTAAGCATTGATATTACTTGAATTGAAATTTTAAATATAACCTAAGGATACCGAAACATAACTTAAAGATACTCAAATATAACCTAAAGATACCGTAAATATAACTTGATCATACCTAAATATAACTTAATTATTGAAGAGTTATAGTATAAAATATATAATTATATGGGGTATTTTAAAGGAGGAATAATATGTCTAAAAATTATATGGTGACAAAAGCCAATACATTAATAGAAGCAAGTTATAAACTTACATTAGGAGAACAAAAACTCATATTTTTATAGGCCTAGTACATAGACTAAGTGCTATATTGATATAGTATACTTTAAAATATAAAGATTATACAAATTCAATTTTTAGTTTTTTTCCAAAGATTTCAGCTATTTTCTTTAATTGATCTATAGTTGTATTATAGTTTCCACTTTCTAATCTAGAAATATTAGATTGCTTTGTTCCTAAATGTTTTGCTAATTGTTCTTGAGTCATATTCATTTCTTTTCTAAGCTGAATGATTTGTCTGATTAGTTGATATTCAGATTCTAAATTATCCAACTCTGCTACAACTACAGGGTCTTGTTTGATGATATTTTTAGCATCACTCCATTTCATGACACATCATCCTTTCTTTGTTTATATTCATCCATTCTAAATTTTGCTTTTTTAAGTTGTTTCTGGTCTGTTTTAGCATCTTTTTTAGCATAACCATGAAGCAAAACAAACTTATTTCCATCATGCAGAAAATAAAATATTCTAGTGATATTAGAACTCAATTTTGTTCTAAGTTCCCACATTCCTTTGTATTCTTCCCCCTTTATACTATCTACATGAGGGTAAGCTAGACTGATTCCAAACTCTTCTAATAAATCAATTGTCCTTGTTACCTTAGCTTGCATTTTTTTAGGTAAAGACAATATAAATTCAAGGACTGGTACTTTACCATTTGATTGTTCATACAATTCTATTTCCCATTTTTTATTTTCCATATATTAATTATATATCATATATGATATGTTTTTCAATTATATTGTATTCGTTTGTAATAAAAATATTCACAAAACAACTCCTTTTATGTTGTTTTAAAAAACTTTTAAATATTTTAATATGTTTTATGTCAGCTACAAGCATTGATATTACTTGAATACAAAATTTAAAAGCTACCTTTTCAGGGTCAAATACTACCTTTTGAGGGTTAAAGGCTACTTTTCCAGGGTCGAAAAGCTACCTTTTCAGGGTTTAAAAACTACTTTTTAAGGGTGAAAGGCTACTTTTTAAAAAATGAGTAGCTTTTTAATTTTAAAAGATATATACTACAAAAGAGAGGGGGGAAAGCATTGGAAACAGTATTGATTCATGAAAATAATGTGGTAACAAAATCAAATAACTTAATAGAATCTTCATATAAATTAACGGTTAATGAGCAAAAAATTATTCTTATTGTTGCTTCTTTGGTTCAAAAAGAGGACAAAGATTTTAAAACATATAAAATTACAGTACAAGATATTATTGAAAAAATGGGACTTAAGGACTCCAAAAGCGCTTATGAGGATATGAAAAAAATTACTTTAAATTTAATGAAAAAAGTTATTGTGATGAATGTGCCTAGTGAAGAAGATGAAGGAGCTTTTGATACGATCCAATTAAATTGGTTTTCTAGTGTAAAATATCTAAATAAAAGGGGAACTATAGAAGCTCGTTTTGATCCTACTTTAAAACCATATTTGTTAAATTTAAAAGAAAGGTTTACTTCTTATAAGCTAAAGAACATAGTAGCTTTAAAGAGTTTCTACAGCATTAGAATATACGAGCTTTTAAAGCAATATCAATCAATTGGAGAGCGAATGATTACAATTAAACAATTAAAAGATATGTTAGGAATTGATAAAGGAAGTTATGAAAAATATAATAACTTTAAAAGAAAAGTAATCCAAGTAGCTTATAAAGAAATCAACGAAAACACAGACATATCCTTTGAATTTGAAGAAATTAAAAAGGGGCGAAAAGTAGATAAAATCAAATTTCATATAGAATCTAAAAATAAAAAAATCCCTAAAAATAGTGCTTTTGAAGAGATTGCAACTACTAAAGAAGCTACGTTTGATCCTTTTGTTTTTTCATTAAAACAAATTATAAAAGAAGACCTAACAGATGATGAATTAAAAGCTATATTAGAAGCTTCAAAGTATGACATGGCAACGATTATTAAAAAATATGAAATAGCAAAATCATCTACATATGATAATTTGGTAGGATTCTTGATTAGTGCCATAAATAAAGATTATAAAGAGCCAATCAAACAAGAAAAAAATAATAGATTTCATAATTTTGAAGGTAGAACTTCTAAATATACAAAAGAAGAGTTGGAGGAAAAAGTAAAAAGGGGGGTTAAAAGTGAAGTTTAAAAAATATATACTAATTTTATTAACTTTATTGATTATAAGTTCGCCTATATTGTACTATTTTCCTATTCAAAAATATTTTGCAGAAAAAACACTGGAGAAATATATGTATTTTCAGGGATGCTCCAATGCTAAAATAAAATCAAAGCAAATATTAAAAGATTATAAAATCGGAGGATATACTATTGAAATAATATATAAAGATGATCCAGGATACACTTATGAATATATTTATTTTCCTGGAGAAAGTAGCCTAAAACGGAGTATGAATTGTATAGTATTTGATAGAGAAAATGTAGATGTTGATGTAACAAATAAAAAAGTGAAATACCCGCCTATTGACTAACATTAAATAAAAGATAATTGAATTTTTTCCTGCAAAACAGGGTATTTTTTATGCAAGATTTATCTTCATTTCATAAAATTAGTTGTAAATTTCATATTAAAGGCCTTGATACCATGCTATAACATAGTAATACCATGGTGTTCAATCACTTGGATACTACTGTAAATATAGTAACACAATTTATATTTTGTTACTTTTCGTGACCTTTTTATGTAAAAGGTCTTATTATTTGTGTCAATGTGTACATATATAAATGTATATTTTTAGAAATAGCATATACTCATATTATTTTTGTTCTACAAGCTTATGAAGCCTTTGGATTGAAAGATGATATAAAAGACGTATAAAAGAAAATGAGTTTGCAAACAATAAAAATAGTTTCAATTGATACTATTTTTATTGTTTTTTCTAAATGCTAATGCTAAAATATAATTAGAAAGCACCTAAGCATCAGATTGGCATTTAGGAGGTACTTACAATATGATAACAGGTTCCTGGATTGAAGATCCAGAAAGTGTAGAAGCATTTCTAGTTGAAATGAAAAATAGAATACAAGATTCTTATGAGAATGTAAAGATTATAAAAAGAATGAGAAGTGAAGATAAAACCTTTAACTTTCAAGTTCAATATGGTTTAACCCATGAGATCATATGCAAAGAACTTTTAAAGCTAGATATATCAAATTATTGTTATACGGACAATGATTATGATAGTAAAAGGGGTGGAGTAGTATGGATATTTGGTCAAACGCTTATATACCCAGGGATCTATAGTTATCCAGAAGTTTATATCAAGCTTAAATTAAATAGTAAGGTGATTTGTTTATCTTTTCATGAAAAAGAATATCCTTTAGAGTATCCGTATAATTGATCAGAAATTATGTAATCAAATTATAACGATGAGATGAATAAATAATTAAAGAAAATAAACCTTTTATGGGGGGATTCATATGAATAATAAAAATATAATGGAGTACTGTTATAACTGTGATGAGGATAAGCCTGTAATCATCAAAGAAGAATCTATAAAAATAACTATTAAAGACATTGAAATTGATTTTGTTGGTAAAGTAGCCTACTGCAAAGAATGTGGAGAAGAAGTATATATTTCTCAAATAGACGATGAAAATGTTAGAAAAGCCAATGAAAAATATAGAGAAAAACTTGGAATCATCCAAATAAGTGAAATTGAAGAGTTGCTCAATAGATATAACATAGGCAAGAAACCTTTAGCCAAACTATTAGGTTGGGGAGAAGTGACAATCATTAGATATTTAAAAGGATTAACCCCTTCTAAAGAATATAGTGAGAAATTAAAAGAATTGCAAGATCCTTATAAAATGCAAGAAATATTAA
>NZ_LN876577.1 GCF_001282725.1 Inediibacterium massiliense
ATATCATTAAATCGACTTACTATTTCATAAAATTCTTTTCTCTTTCGTGCCTGTCTTTTGTTGTTAAACCAAATGACTAGCCGCTTTCTTATATATTTATCAATCTTCACCAGTTTATTGAATGGTGACAATCCATAATAGTTTCGCCATCCTATAATCTTTCGATTTAATGTCTTAACCATTTCTTTACTAGAGACATATAGGGTTTTCCTATCTAGAGTCTTCTTAACTTTGTCATATATTTTCTTTATTGATTGATTACTAATCCACTGGATAAGTGTATAGTAGATTCTACCATCTATAGTCTTTGTCTTAACCTTACGATTATGAAACCCTAGAAAATCAAAACCTTCTTTTCCTTCCCATAAAGATATAATTTTCGTCTTGCTTTTATTTAGATTCAATTCTAATCTTTGCATTATAAGGCTTATAGCTTTATGTGTATGTTTTACATCTTTATAGTTCTTGCAAACAACTACAAAGTCATCACAAAATCTAATTAGTTTACCTAAATGCTTGTAATGTTTCTCCCATACCGTATCTAGGTAATCTAAGTAAATATTTGCTAGTAATGGAGATATCACACCTCCTTGAGGACTTCCCAGTTCACTTTGAACAACTATCCCATCCTTCATTACTCCTGCTTCTAGCCATTTTCGTATAAGCTTAATTACTCTCCTATCACTTATTCGTCTTTCAACTAGCAGTAATAATTTCATATGATTTATATTATCAAAGTATCCTGATATATCTGCATCTAACACCCACATTCCTTTGTTATTACAAGCTCGCCTTATTTTATCAAGTGCTTGATGCTGATTTTTCTTAGGTCTAAATCCATAAGAACATTCCTTGAAATTAGCTTCAAAAACAGGTTCTATCACTATCTTTGTTGCTGTTTGTATTATTCTATCTTTTACTGTGGGAATTCCTAGAGGTCTTACCTTTCCATTATCCTTCGGAATTTCTTTTCTTAATACTGGTGGTGGATTATATGTTCCTTTTGATATTTGAATTTGTATTTCCTCTAATATCTTTTCTACCCCAATATCTTCAATGTCTGCTATAGTTTGTTCATCTACTCCTGCACTTCCTTTATTAGTTTTGACTTGTTTCCATGCCTTCTCAAGTACATCTTTTCTATATATCTTATCGTATAAAGCATGAAACCTTCTGCTTTTATTACTCTTGGCTGATTGGTATAGTTTCCTTTGAAGTTGTCGAACTTTATCTATGGTGTCGTTAGTCTTTTGGACATTCACTCACTCTTACCTCCTCAGAAAACGTGAACAAAGTAGGGAACCTTTCCTAAGAATGGTTTTGTTGTCCATTCCATATTTGGTACTATGTTCCCCTCCGACTCCCTCCCTACTAGAATGTAATTTCACCTATCGGCTTATATGCATCTGCTTTACAGCTATCGCTGTGTAAAGTAGGGTCTCCCCAGTTCCATAATTTACTTTCGATACATACCGCTCCCCATACACCAGAGGATTCTTCTGTGCTGTAATCCAAGTTCTTCACACATTCCATGGACTTCATCTTAAGACAAGAGACTCGTCTTCCTCTTTTCTCCCTAACGGGTTGAGATAACAGTGCTGCAGGATTCACTTTATGTTACGGTCTGCATCTTTGCTAGCACTACTAGAGCACATTTTCAAGACGCTTCAGTATTACCATCTCTGATAGCACTGGTCTTATAGCTACTAGGCTTCTTGGCAATTACCTAGACTGAACTTTCATCAGCAAGTAAATTACAGCTTCGCTGGGCACGCTGTCTACAA
>NZ_LN876578.1 GCF_001282725.1 Inediibacterium massiliense
TCAATCAAGTAGTCAAAGAAAATATAGAAAATACTATTAAGCTTATGGATAAAATAAATGATTCTAAAGAAGTTACTATTTTAGCAGGTGAATTTATAGATGCAAATGGAAAAGTAATTAAAGGAATAGGCAAGGAAAATGCAAAAGATATTATAGAAAATACTCAAAAGCTTATGGAAAAGACTTTGGAAAAAGCAAGTACAAAAAAAATTGAAAAAGCAAATATAGAACAAGAAAAAGCAACTATTGTAGTAGGTGAAAATACTGTAAAGGAATTGGCTAAGGATATAGAAAATACAGTAAAAATCTTAGAAGAAAAATGTAATAAAAATCATATAGAAGCTAAGAATATAGAAGGCAAGATGATTCTTCAAATGCCAAATATAAATAAACAAGAAGTAGAAACCATTTTACCAGCTAATACAATAAAAATAGCAAAAGAAAACAATATAGAAAAAGTTCTTGTGAAAACAGAAAAAGCAGTGTTTACCCTTACACAAAATACATTTGAGGAAGTAAAAGACAATATTATATTGAATGTAAAGGAAATAGAAAAAAATACATTGTATTCTTTTATACCTAAAGAAAGTACAGTAGTAGATTTGACAGTTTATTTAGGGGAAAAACCGATTAAAGAATTTAAAGAAAAAATAAAAGTAGCTATTTTATACAATGGAGAAGTTAAAAAAGAAGAAGTAGTGCAAGTATTTTATCTAAAGGATAAGGAAACTATAGAAAACATGGGTGGTCAATATGATCAAGATACAAAGATGGTTACCTTTGAAACAAGTCATTTTAGCAAATATTTTGCTCAAAAAGTAGAAAAAGAAGAAATAAAAATAGGATTTCATGATTTAAAAGATTATGAATGGGCAAAGGAAGCTATAGAAGAAATGGCTCAAAAAGGTATCATCAATGGAAGAAGTAAAGAGCTATTTGACCCGAGTGCATCTATTACAAGAGCAGAATTTGCAACTTTAATTACAAAAATGCTTCAATTAGATACAGAAGATACAAAATTAAGCTTTACAGATGTAAAAGAAAATCAATGGTATGCTCCATATGTAAAAGCTGCTTACAAAAATGGACTCATTAGTGGAAGAAGCAAAACTATATTTGATCCAAATGGAAAAATTACAAGAGAAGAAATGGCAACAATTATTGGAAAGGTACTGACTCAAAAAGGAAAAGAAAAAGCAAGTATAAATGAATTAGAAAGATTTA
>NZ_LN876579.1 GCF_001282725.1 Inediibacterium massiliense
ATTATTTTTGTGAAGCTGCTGCTTCTCTTTGTGCAATAGCTTCTTCATCTATTCTTGCTATTTTTTTAGCCAATTCTTTTTTATGGGCTAGATTTCCTTGTCTTGCAATCATAATTCTTTGTGCTTGTGGTGAACCTGCTCCATGCATAGATTCTGTTCTATATCCTACTGCTGCTGTTCCTAATGTCATATTTTCAATCAATCTTAATATTCTCATTCTGTGTTCTGTTGGTACTATATTCACACCTTTAAAATATTTTTCACAAATTGGTCCAATTTCTGGATGTTTAAAATCTTTTTCTGATGGCATAGTTACCATAAGTCCTCCTGCAATGTCTTCTGCAAGTCTTGTAATTTCATATGGGAATCTTGTTACATTTTGCTTACAGACATTTGCTAAAAGTAAATCTATTTGATAGTTTCCAGCCTTTGTTTTGTATCCTTCTGCTGAACAAGCAATTCCACAGCAATATAATGTTTCATTTAAATGAGTCATTTCTATTAATTTATCTTTGATATGAGATGCTCTTGAAGCTCCATTAAAATCTGCTGCTACTGCTGCTGCTCCTATTAATACATCTCCTACCCCTACTTTACATCCTCCATAGCTTTGTCTATGATATCCTGCAAATCTTTCTACTAACATTCCTGCAAAATCTACTTCTCCGTTTAAGAATATTCTATCATTTGGAATAAATACATCGTCAAATACTACTAATGCTTCTTGTCCTCCAAATTCTTTGTTTCCTACATCTATATCTGCACCTTCTTCTAATTTTCTTGTATCACAAGATTGTCTTCCATAAATCATATAGATTCCTTCTGCATCAGATGGGATGGCAAAGGATACTGCATACGCTTCGTCTCCTTCTTTCATTGCAATGGTTGGCATAATTAAATGCTCATGAGAATTTACTGCTCCTGTTTGATGAGCTTTTGCTCCTCTTACTATAATTCCATCTTCTCTTTGTTCTACTACATGTAAAAATAAATCTGGATCTTCTTGTTTACTTGGTGATAATCCTCTATCTCCCTTAGGATCTGTCATAGCTCCATCTACTACCAAATCATTTTCTTGTACATATTCTAAATATTTTTTAAAATTTTCATGATAATTTGTTCCATATTTCTCATCTGTTTCATAAGTTGTACTATATACTGCATTAAAAGAATCCATTCCTACACAACGTTGGAAACATGATCCTGTCTTTTGTCCTAAAAGTCTTAACATTTTTACTTTCTTTATAAGGTCTTCTGTACTTTGATGAAGATGTGTAAAACGATTTACTTTTTTTCCTGTTAAATTAGAAGTTGCCGTCATTAAATCTTCATACTCTGGGCTTTGAGCAAGCTCATAAGTCATTGCTACTGAATTAATAGAAGGTCTAATTACTGGATGGTCTACAAA
>NZ_LN876580.1 GCF_001282725.1 Inediibacterium massiliense
GTGCTGGCAACTAAAGACAAGGGTTGCGCTCGTTGCGGGACTTAACCCAACATCTCACGACACGAGCTGACGACAACCATGCACCACCTGTCTCTCTGTCCCCGAAGGGATTTCCCCGATTAAGGGTAATGCAGAGGATGTCAAGTCCTGGTAAGGTTCTTCGCGTTGCTTCGAATTAAACCACATGCTCCGCTGCTTGTGCGGGTCCCCGTCAATTCCTTTGAGTTTCAGTCTTGCGACCGTACTCCCCAGGCGGAGTGCTTATTGCGTTAACTGCGGCACCGAGGGGGGTAACCCCCGACACCTAGCACTCATCGTTTACGGCGTGGACTACCAGGGTATCTAATCCTGTTCGCTACCCACGCTTTCGTGCCTCAGCGTCAGTTACAGTCCAGAGAGCCGCCTTCGCCACTGGTGTTCCTCCTAATATCTACGCATTTCACCGCTACACTAGGAATTCCGCTCTCCTCTCCTGCACTCAAGTCAGTAAGTTTCCAAGGCTTACTACGGTTAAGCCGTAGCCTTTCACCCCAGACTTTACTGACCGCCTACGCACCCTTTACGCCCAGTGATTCCGGATAACGCTCGCCCCCTACGTATTACCGCGGCTGCTGGCACGTAGTTAGCCGGGGCTTCCTCCTAAGGTACCGTCATTATTCTTCCCTTAGGACAGAGTTTTACGACCCGAAGGCCTTCATCACTCACGCGGCGTTGCTGCATCAGGCTTGCGCCCATTGTGCAATATTCCCCACTGCTGCCTCCCGTAGGAGTTTGGACCGTGTCTCAGTTCCAATGTGGCCGATCACCCTCTCAGGTCGGCTACTGATCGTTGCCTTGGTAAGCCGTTACCTTACCAACTAGCTAATCAGACGCGGGCCCATCCTATACCGATAAATCTTTGACTCCTATATGATGCCATACTAGAGTTTTATGAGGTATTAATCCCGGTTTCCCGAGGCTAT
>NZ_LN876581.1 GCF_001282725.1 Inediibacterium massiliense
GCGACTTAAATATCTTATCATTTTTGTTTCTTGTTGTCAACCACTTTTTTATTTCCAAATTGTGGTGCCCAGAGGCGGAATCGAACCACCGACACGGGGATTTTCAGTCCCCTGCTCTACCGACTGAGCTATCTGGGCAAAATGGTCGGGGTGGCAGGATTTGAACCCGCGGCCCTCTGGTCCCAAACCAGATGCGCTACCAAACTGCGCTACACCCCGATAATGGCGGAGAGGGTGGGATTCGAACCCACGGTCCCTTTCGGAATCACTGGTTTTCAAGACCAGCTCCTTAAACCACTCGGACACCTCTCCAAAGTTGGTGACCCATCCGCGGCTCGAACGCGGGACACCTTGATTAAAAGTCAAGTGCTCTACCTACTGAGCTAATGGGTCAAATATAAAATTATTATGGCGGGTCCACAGGGATTCGAACCCCGGACACACGGCTTAGAAGGCCGTTGCTCTATCCAACTGAGCTATGAACCCATTTGGTGCGGGTGGAGGGACTTGAACCCCCACGCACAAGGCGCTAGATCCTAAGTCTAGTGCGTCTGCCAATTCCGCCACACCCGCATGACATATAAATGGTGGAGGAAGGTGGATTCGAACCACCGAAAGCTCAGCTAACGGATTTACAGTCCGCCCCCTTTGGCCACTCGGGAATTCCTCCATTTTGGAGCTGGCGAAGGGAATCGAACCCCCAACCTGCTGATTACAAGTCAGCTGCTCTACCGTTGAGCCACACCAGCATATTTCAATTGTCTATTTTTTATTATTTTCTTTAATTAAAATGGCGACCCGGAAGGGGCTCGAACCCTCGACCTCCAGCGTGACAGGCTGGCATTCTAACCAACTGAACTACCGGGCCAAAATAAATGGTGGGCGCAATAGGGCTCGAACCTATGACCCCCTGCTTGTAAGGCAGGTGCTCTCCCAGCTGAGCTATGCGCCCGAATTGGTGACCCATCCGAGAATCGAACTCGGGTTACCGCCGTGAAAGGGCGGTGTCTTGACCGCTTGACCAATGGGCCTTAATGGTTGCGGAGGCAGGATTTGAACCTACGACCTTCGGGTTATGAGCCCGACGAGCTGCCAGCTGCTCCACTCCGCGATATTTGGTGCCGGGGACCGGAATCGAACCGGTA
>NZ_LN876582.1 GCF_001282725.1 Inediibacterium massiliense
GTACCTAAGTATTACCCTAGGTAGGTTTCCCCATTCGGAAATCCACGGATCAAAGCCTGCTTGCGGCTACCCGTGGCTTATCGCAGCTTACCACGTCCTTCATCGACTCCTGGTGCCAAGGCATTCGCCCTATGCTCTTAATAACTTGACCAGAAATTGTATTTCATTTCATTTGCATTGTTCAATTTTCAAGGTACATTAATGTATAGAGTCAATAAAATTTCAAAGGAAACCTTTGAAATTTTCATTATTCCAAATACATTTATTTGAGAGTCAACCTCTCAAAACTAGACAGCACAGAAAGACTTGCTCCTTAGAAAGGAGGTGATCCAGCCGCACCTTCCGATACGGCTACCTTGTTACGACTTCACCCTAGTTATTGATTTCACCTTCGGCAGCTTCTTCCTTGCGGTTAGATCGCTGACTTCGGGTGCCCCCAACTCCCATGGTGTGACGGGCGGTGTGTACAAGACCCGGGAACGCATTCACCGCGACATTCTGATCCGCGATTACTAGCAACTCCAGCTTCATGTGGGCGAGTTGCAGCCCACAATCCGAACTGAGACTGGCTTTTAAGATTGGCTCCAGATTACTCTTTCGCTACCCGTTGTACCAGCCATTGTAGCACGTGTGTAGCCCAGAACATAAGGGGCATGATGATTTGACGTCATCCCCACCTTCCTCCGAGTTATCCTCGGCGGTCTCTTTAGAGTGCCCACCCAAAGTGCTGGCAACTAAAGACAAGGGTTGCGCTCGTTGCGGGACTTAACCCAACATCTCACGACACGAGCTGACGACAACCATGCACCACCTGTCTCTCTGTCCCCGAAGGGATTTCCCCGATTAAGGGTAATGCAGAGGATGTCAAGTCCTGGTAAGGTTCTTCGCGTTGCTTCGAATTAAACCACATGCTCCGCTGCTTGTGCGGGTCCCCGTCAATTCCTTTGAGTTTCAGTCTTGCGACCGTACTCCCCAGGCGGAGTGCTTATTGCGTTAACTGCGGCACCGAGGGGGGTAACCCCCGACACCTAGCACTCATCGTTTACGGCGTGGACTACCAGGGTATCTAATCCTGTTCGCTNCATTGTGCAATATTCCCCACTGCTGCCTCCCGTAGGAGTTTGGACCGTGTCTCAGTTCCAATGTGGCCGATCACCCTCTCAGGTCGGCTACTGATCGTTGCCTTGGTAAGCCGTTACCTTACCAACTAGCTAATCAGACGCGGGCCCATCCTATACCGATAAATCTTTGACTCCTATATGATGCCATACTAGAGTTTTATGAGGTATTAATCCCGATTTCCCGAGGCTATCCCTCTGTATAGGGCAGGTTGCCCACGCGTTACTCACCCGTCCGCCGCTAACTCCTTTTTA
Organism: Inediibacterium massiliense; assembly: GCF_001282725.1. Classification (NCBI taxonomy): domain Bacteria; kingdom Bacillati; phylum Bacillota; class Clostridia; order Peptostreptococcales; family Thermotaleaceae; genus Inediibacterium; species Inediibacterium massiliense. Next base: position 1,374 of record NZ_LN876582.1, read on the forward strand.
TTCCACCCGAAGGCTTCCTAAAAATTTGTTCGCTCGACTTGCATGTGTTAGGCACGCCGCCAGCGTTCATCCTGAGCCAGGATCAAACTCTCAATTAAAATCTTCGAGGTTTGTGCTTCTTGCTCAAAATATCATTTTGGCATTTTGCATGTTTTTGCTTGTCATTTCTTATGCTGTTTAGTTTTCAAAGGTCAATCTTTTTTATGTCGCCGTTGTTTTGACGACTTAATTATCTTATCATTTTTTGTCGTATTTGTCAAGAAAACTTTTTTGGTATTTTTTAAAGCTTTCTTTTCGCAACGACAATTAGTATATTATCATATATTAAATACGATGTCAATCATTTAATGTGTTTTTTTTAAAATATTATTATTCTATTCCATATACTCCTATATAAGTAAAAGAAACCTTTTAATTTTATTTGTACTTACTATATACCTTTTAGTCCTCAGCAGAAAATGTTTTTGTTCCATCTTCAGAAATTTTATAGTTTGAAAAAATAGTCACATCTTCGAGCTTCACTATTTCTTCTTTGATCACTTCTTCTTTTTCCTCCATGTTCTCACCCCTTTCATGATTGTTTCAAAATAAGAATAATTATTAAGATGTTATTCTTCCATCATTATAATGTTTTCTACATAATGAAACATATAATTCATTTCCTCCAATTTCTATTTGGTCTCCATCTTTTACAATTTTTCCATCTCTCACTCTTGCATTTGTTGTAGCTTTTCTTCCACACCAACAAATGGTTTTAATCTCTTCTATCTTGTCTGCATGAACCAGTAACCAGTATGAACCTTCAAACAGCTCGTTTTTGAAGTCATTCTTAAGTCCATAACATAAAACAGGCACATTGCAACTATCTACAATCTCAATTAATTCTTCTACATGATGCTTTTTTAAAAATTGGCATTCATCAATAATAACACAATGAATACTACTATGACTATTTTCTTGTAAAAATATAGTTAATATATTGGTATCTTCTTCTATAACCATAGCCTCTTTTTCTATTCCTATTCTTGATGTAACCTTTCCTTTTCCATATCTATTATCTAATGCAGATGTAAGGACCAAGGCCCTTTTTCCTCTTTCTTCATAATTATATGCAACCTTGATTACTTCAATAGACTTTCCTGCATTCATAGTGCTATATCTATAATAAAGCTGGGCCATAAAACATTCCTCCTTTTTTATATCCATAAAAAAAGCTTGGGAAAATTTCCAAACTCTCTACCTATTGATTCAAATGTTAAAGATTTGTCTCTTTCCTGGCTTCTCTTACTTTCATTTTTTTGTTCATCATATAATCTATAAGTGTAGCAATTCCACAGACCAATAAATTAAAATAATAAACAATCATTCTCCATAAAAGCATTGCATATGTTACTTTTTGTGTCCCGAAAAAAATCTGAAAAAGTAAATAAAATCCTCCTTCTGAACTTCCTACTGTTCCTGGCGTAGGAATAAAAGATACAGCCATATAAAGAAGAGATTGTATAGCAATGACATCTAAACACGAAATACTACTTAATCCTAAACTTCTATAAATCCAATAAGTAATACTAAAATAAAATGTAAGTTGAAGGATTGTCATGACACAAAGCTTGAAAGTAGTTTTTTTATTTTCTCTAATCTTCCTTACACTTTCTTCATATTCCTTTATAGTTCTTTCTATTTTAAATTCATATTGTTTTATTTTACTTGGAATAAAAGTCTTCATGATCCATTGTATTACTCTTCTTAAAAAATTTCCATTTAAAAACAAAATAAAAATAATCAATAATCCTATAAAATTTAAGAAAATACCTATCCAAATAAACGCTAGAGACGCCTTAATATGTTCATAAACAAATCCTAGCTTAATGATAAACATAAAAATAGAATAAATTGTTACAATCACTTGATAAATAATAAATTTTTCTATCAATATGGATGTAGCCTTTCCTAATGGGACAGAATCTTTAATCATAGAATAAATTTGTGCAGGTTGCCCTCCACTAGCAAATGGTGTAATGAGACTATAATATTGTCCAATAAAAGTAAGTTTTATAGATTTTAAAAAATTATTTTTCACAAATAACATTTTTGATATTTCTTTTATGATTAAAGCATCTAATACCCAATAACCTATCATTCCTATAAATCCTATTATTAAAATATATGGATTGGTTTGAAAAAGAAGCTTTGGAAAAGTTGATAAGTTTTCATTAGATAAAACAATCCATAAAGTGATGAGTAAAAGAAAAATTAAAATTCCATATTGTATAATTCTTTTTTTCATCTAAACCGCCTTTCTATTTAGCACTTCTTTTTTAGAAATCCAACATTCTTTAGGAACTCTCCTTGTTTTTTCTTTTTGATAATTGCTCTTTTGAAATATTTTTTTTAGCCAATCATCCCATTGTTTAATAAATTCTCTTTTTATCTTATTCTCTATTGGAAAAATACTAAATCCCTTTCGAACAGCTATAGGGTGTAATATCGTCACCCCATAATATGCCTTAATAAACTTAAATCTTTCATCTTTTAAAATAGCTTGAGATAAAAATTTTAATTCTTCATCTACAATAAAAAAAAGACTAGCAGGATCATTTTTTATATGACGAACCTTTTTATTGTCTATATGAAATTCTCCTATCTGGTCTCCATTTTTAATAATTGTTCCATCTCTTAATTGTTTTTCATTTCCTTTATAAGTATGAAAACTCACATAAAAAAGTTTTTGACTTGAAAAAGGTATATACTCCCAATTGCTCAATTTTACAATAGTATCATCTATACTCCTAAATAGATATGCAATCATTTTATTCATTTATGACACCTGCCTGTTGATCTACTAAAACAAATTCATATCCTTCTTCTATAAGGTTAGGAATTAATTCCTCTAATGCATCAATGGTTCTTTTGGGTGCTCCTTTAGCACCATTACTATCATGAAGTACAATAATATCCCCACTCTTTACTTTTTTATATATTCTTTCTTTAATCTGATCAACAGTAGTATTTTTGCTCCAGTCCTTTGCTTCTATAGACCATAATACAACTTTAAGATCATACTTTTTTGCATAATAAGGTACTACTAAATTAAATGTTCCCCAAGGAGGACGGAAAAGCCTAATATTATATCTTAATTCATTAAAAATCTTTATAGACTTTTCAAAATCTTTGGCTGTTTGCCAAGGAAAACTTAACCAAGCACTTTTATGACATAAGGAATGAAGCCCTATCCCATGACCTTCTTGTATCATTCTTTCTACAATCTCTTTATTCTTTAACGCTTTATCTGCCACTAAGAAAAAAGTGGCTTTTACATTGTTTTTTTTAAGTATATCTAAAATCATTTCTGTATAGATAGGATCTGGCCCATCATCAAATGTTAATGCAATTTTTTTCAAAGAAGTATTCAGAACTTTTATGGTTTTTTTATCTTTGTTTCTATAATAGTAATTAGGAATTATATTATACAATACAAAACATATTACAATTAATACAAAACCCTTCAATTTCATCATCCCTTTAATCATTTTTCATATATTTACTTTTTTCATTTTCTCTTTCTGATTATATAAACCCAATATAGACTGAACTAATATATCCATATTAATTTTGTCACTCACTCTTACTATATTTTTATACAATTCTTTTCGATATCTTGTATCATTTAAAATCTTTCGTATTCCTATTTTAAGTTCTTCAAAATTATTAGCTACCATACCAATATTCTTTTGAGTAATAAATTTAGAATTTTCAATTTCTTGTCCTAAAGAAGGTTTAAATGCAATTATAGGCAAGTGAGATTTAATTCCTTCAAATAAAGTAACTCCGCCTGCTTTTGTGACCAATAAATCTGAATCATTCATCAACGCGGATACATTTTCTGTATATTCCAATATAGCTAGATTTTTCAGATTTTCATTCTGTTTTAATCTATTATAAATTTCTTTATTATTTCCTGTCAAAATAGTAGTTTTCACTGCCCTTAATTCATCTAGCCATATATAAAATTCTCTTTCTTTAGGCAAAAGCCCCATGCCTCCACCCATAATTAAGATAGTAAATCCATCTGATTTTTTTATTTTTTTTAGTTTTTCTAATTCATTCCTATGTCCTTCAAATTGTACTCTAATAGGAATTCCTGTAGCTGCTATCTTTTTTTCTGAAACCCCTTTTTGTATTAATTTATTTTTAATTTCTTCTGTAGCAACAAAATACTGATCTATATTATGATAAATCCACTCCCAACTATCTACTACATCTGTAATACAACTAATAATCGGAAGGTCGCTTTGATACTCTTCCTTATATTTTGATGCTAAACCTGACCCAACTGGAAATGTAGCTATAATCATCTTAGGATGAATAGATGAAATATAACTTGTCAGTTTGGGAAGACATATTTTATAAAACCAATCATCCAACTGAGAATGTTCATTAAAATACTTTTTATAATAAAAATAATTATATAATTTACTATTTTTAGTAATTAAAAATTCATATCCTTTATATAAACTTTTATATAGCTTTGGATTGATAATTTGAAAAATATCTACAATCTCCATCTTTATATCTTCATTTTCCCTTTTCACATGCTCTACAATTGCTTGTGCAGCCGATTTATGTCCCAATCCAAAAGTAGCAGTCAACAGTAAAATATCTGTCTTATTTTCCATAAATCATTCCCCGTTCATGACTATATTTCCACATAAGTTTATTAGACAACTCAATTATATTTTCTATAGAGTATATATTCCATAAATCCTTCATTCTTTTTTTCATATGCTCCAGTTTCTTAGGATTTTGAATCAATTCATCAATCACTTCATTGATATGATCTATATTCTTGATCTGAATGGCTACACCAGAATCTAGTAAAAATTCTACATTTCCTTCTTCTTGTCCTGGTATAAAATATGGAATGATCATAGGAATATTCTTTGCCATAGATTCTGATACTGTAATTCCTCCTGGTTTAGTAATCACAATATGAGCCTTGTCCATAAATTGTGGAATATCCTTGGTAAAACCATATACTCTAATTTCTTTACCTTCTATATGATGATATTGCTTTATTATCTTTTTCTTTAAACTCTTATTATTTCCACAAATCACAATAATACGTAATAAATTCCTATTTCCGATGAGATTTTCAAGCACTTTTTTCATACCTTTTACACCCATACTGCCCCCCATCAAAAGTACTGTGAAATAAGAATCTTTTTTATAATCTATACTCCTTTTTAAAAATTGTCTACGTATAGGAATACCACATGCATATATATTATTTGAGTTGATTCCTCTCTCTACTAAAGTCTGACTTGTATAATCGCTTCCTGTTATATATGCATCTACATAATCGTGAATATACACTTGATGTGCTTTATAATCTGTAACAACTGAAATAAATGGAATATGTAGCATCCCTTTTTTCTTTAAATCTCCTATGACTCCAATGATAAAAGGATGAGTAGTAATAATTAAATCTGGTTGATGATAGGTAATTAAATTATAAACTTTATGATATTCTAATCTATTAAATATTTTATTAAATTCTATATTAATAATTTTCCTATCACTCCACTTATATAACATTCCATATATTTTAGGCAAATGAGTAGCTAAAATATTGTATCCATCTGCTATACATAAATTTAAAACTTGGCTTGTTTCTTTTAAAATATCCATCATTACTACTTCATATCCAAATGCCTCAAACTCATTTTTCAAAGCTCTTGCAACTTGATTATGTCCTTCTCCTGTAGAAGCAGTAAAAATAAGGATTTTTCTCATGAAAATTCCCCCTTACAACTCTATAACTTGCTTTTTTAAAGAACATTGACTTTTAGCAAGCAGTTGTATACTATAAAACTTTGCAATCCCTTGGTAGATAAAAAAAGTCTCAACCCATATGTTAAGACTTTAGGCCCTAAGTCATATTGCCTAATATATTTTATCATATTTCATGAAACTGCCAATAGGAATATGCATATCTTTTTTAGAAAGTTATAAACCTTTTATGTAACTCTCACATGATCCACAATTTTATTCATTATATATGATAAAATACAATAAAATAGAGGGTACGAAATTCGTACCCTCTTCTATTTTATTGGTGCGCCCAGCAGGATTCGAACCTGCGGCCTTCTGATTCGTAGTCAGACACTCTATCCAGCTGAGCTATGAGCGCAAAAAAATGGAGGCGGCACCCAGATTTGAACTGGGGAATAAAGGTTTTGCAGACCTCTGCCTTACCACTTGGCTATGCCGCCATTATGAATTAGATATATATGGCTGGGGTAGCAGGACTCGAACCTACGGATGCCAGAGTCAAAGTCTGGTGCCTTACCGACTTGGCTATACCCCATTATTTTGGGGTGGGTGATGGGATTCGAACCCACGCATGCAGGAGCCACAATCCTGTGTCTTAACCACTTGACTACACCCACCATGTTTGGAGCGGATGATGGGAATCGAACCCACGCTACCAGCTTGGAAGGCTGGAGTTCTACCATTGAACTACATCCGCATTTGGAGCGGAAGACGAGATTCGAACTCGCGACCCTCGCCTTGGCAAGGCGATGCTCTACCACTGAGCCACTTCCGCATATTGGTGGAGGAAGGTGGATTCGAACCACCGAAAGCTCAGCTAACGGATTTACAGTCCGCCCCCTTTGGCCACTCGGGAATTCCTCCATTTTGGAGCTGGCGAAGGGAATCGAACCCCCAACCTGCTGATTACAAGTCAGCTGCTCTACCGTTGAGCCACACCAGCTAATATAAAATTGGCGACCCGGAAGGGGCTCGAACCCTCGACCTCCAGCGTGACAGGCTGGCATTCTAACCAACTGAACTACCGGGCCAAAATAAATGGTGGGCGCAATAGGGCTCGAACCTATGACCCCCTGCTTGTAAGGCAGGTGCTCTCCCAGCTGAGCTATGCGCCCTAAAATGGTGACCCATCCGAGAATCGAACTCGGGTTACCGCCGTGAAAGGGCGGTGTCTTGACCGCTTGACCAATGGGCCTTAATAATGGTAGCGGCGAGTGGACTTGAACCACCGACCTTCCGGGTATGAACCGGACGCTCTAGCCAACTAAGCTACGCCGCCATAAATGGTTGCGGAGGCAGGATTTGAACCTACGACCTTCGGGTTATGAGCCCGACGAGCTGCCAGCTGCTCCACTCCGCGATATTTGGTGCCGGGGACCGGAATCGAACCGGTACGATCTGTAAGGACCGCAGGATTTTAAGTCCTGTGCGTCTGCCAGTTCCGCCACCCCGGCATTTTTGGCTCCAAGGGTGGGGCTCGAACCCACAGCCTACCGGTTAACAGCCGGTTGCTCCACCATTGAGCTACCTTGGAACATTAATAACAATTGTTATTTTATCATTGACTTTGTGTTTTGTCAACACTTTTATCAAATTTGGTGCGCCCAGCAGGATTCGAACCTGCGGCCTTCTGATTCGTAGTCAGACACTCTATCCAGCTGAGCTATGAGCGCAAAAAAATGGAGGCGGCACCCAGATTTGAACTGGGGAATAAAGGTTTTGCAGACCTCTGCCTTACCACTTGGCTATGCCGCCACTATGAATTGGTGACCCATCCGCGGCTCGAACGCGGGACACCTTGATTAAAAGTCAAGTGCTCTACCTACTGAGCTAATGGGTCATATGGCTGGGGTAGCAGGACTCGAACCTACGGATGCCAGAGTCAAAGTCTGGTGCCTTACCGACTTGGCTATACCCCATTATTTTGGGGTGGGTGATGGGATTCGAACCCACGCATGCAGGAGCCACAATCCTGTGTCTTAACCACTTGACTACACCCACCATGTTTGGAGCGGATGATGGGAATCGAACCCACGCTACCAGCTTGGAAGGCTGGAGTTCTACCATTGAACTACATCCGCATTTGGAGCGGAAGACGAGATTCGAACTCGCGACCCTCGCCTTGGCAAGGCGATGCTCTACCACTGAGCCACTTCCGCATATTGGTGGAGGAAGGTGGATTCGAACCACNCTAGCGACGACCTACTCTCCCAGGGCACTACCGCCCAAGTACCATCAGCGCTGAAGAGCTTAACTTCTGTGTTCGATATGGGAACAGGTGTAGCCTCCTCGCTATTGTCACTAGATGTGATACATAAATGTACCTTCAAAATTAAACAATGCAAAATCTGGTCAAGTCCTCGACCGATTAGTACCTATCAGCTAAAGACATTGCTGCCCTTACACCCTAGGCCTATCAACCAGATGGTCTATCTGGG
>NZ_LN876583.1 GCF_001282725.1 Inediibacterium massiliense
TCAGTAGTGGGTACCTAAGTATTACCCTAGGTAGGTTTCCCCATTCGGAAATCCACGGATCAAAGCCTGCTTGCGGCTACCCGTGGCTTATCGCAGCTTACCACGTCCTTCATCGACTCCTGGTGCCAAGGCATTCGCCCTATGCTCTTAATAACTTGACCAGAAATTGTATTTCATTTCATTTGCATTGTTTAATTTTCAAAGTACATTGGTGGGCTTGGGAGGACTCGAACCTCCGACCTCACGCTTATCAGGCGTGCGCTCTAACCACCTGAGCTACAAGCCCATGGAGAGTTAACCTCTCAAAACTAGACAGCTCAAGAAATGATTTGCTCCTTAGAAAGGAGGTGATCCAGCCGCACCTTCCGATACGGCTACCTTGTTACGACTTCACCCTAGTTATTGATTTCACCTTCGGCAGCTTCTTCCTTGCGGTTAGATCGCTGACTTCGGGTGCCCCCAACTCCCATGGTGTGACGGGCGGTGTGTACAAGACCCGGGAACGCATTCACCGCGACATTCTGATCCGCGATTACTAGCAACTCCAGCTTCATGTGGGCGAGTTGCAGCCCACAATCCGAACTGAGACTGGCTTTTAAGATTGGCTCCAGATTACTCTTTCGCTACCCGTTGTACCAGCCATTGTAGCACGTGTGTAGCCCAGAACATAAGGGGCATGATGATTTGACGTCATCCCCACCTTCCTCCGAGTTATCCTCGGCGGTCTCTTTAGAGTGCCCACCCAAAGTGCTGGCAACTAAAGACAAGGGTTGCGCTCGTTGCGGGACTTAACCCAACATCTCACGACACGAGCTGACGACAACCATGCACCACCTGTCTCTCTGTCCCCGAAGGGATTTCCCCGATTAAGGGTAATGCAGAGGATGTCAAGTCCTGGTAAGGTTCTTCGCGTTGCTTCGAATTAAACCACATGCTCCGCTGCTTGTGCGGGTCCCCGTCAATTCCTTTGAGTTTCAGTCTTGCGACCGTACTCCCCAGGCGGAGTGCTTATTGCGTTAACTGCGGCACCGAGGGGGGTAACCCCCGACACCTAGCACTCATCGTTTACGGCGTGGACTACCAGGGTATCTAATCCTGTTCGCTACCCACGCTTTCGTGCCTCAGCGTCAGTTACAGTCCAGAGAGCCGCCTTCGCCACTGGTGTTCCTCCTAATATCTACGCATTTCACCGCTACACTAGGAATTCCGCTCTCCTCTCCTGCACTCAAGTCAGTAAGTTTCCAAGGCTTACTACGGTTAAGCCGTAGCCTTTCACCCCAGACTTTACTGACCGCCTACGCACCCTTTACGCCCAGTGATTCCGGATAACGCTCGCCCCCTACGTATTACCGCGGCTGCTGGCACGTAGTTAGCCGGGGCTTCCTCCTAAGGTACCGTCATTATTCTTCCCTTAGGACAGAGTTTTACGACCCGAAGGCCTTCATCACTCACGCGGCGTTGCTGCATCAGGCTTGCGCCCATTGTGCAATATTCCCCACTGCTGCCTCCCGTAGGAGTTTGGACCGTGTCTCAGTTCCAATGTGGCCGATCACCCTCTCAGGTCGGCTACTGATCGTTGCCTTGGTAAGCCGTTACCTTACCAACTAGCTAATCAGACGCGGGCCCATCCTATACCGATAAATCTTTGACTCCTATATGATGCCATACTAGAGTTTTATGAGGTATTAATCCCGGTTTCCCGAGGCTATCCCTCTGTATAGGGCAGGTTGCCCACGCGTTACTCACCCGTCCGCCGCTAACTCCTTTTTATTCCACCCGAAGGCTTCCTAAAAATTTGTTCGCTCGACTTGCATGTGTTAGGCACGCCGCCAGCGTTCATCCTGAGCCAGGATCAAACTCTCAATTAAAATCTTCGAGGTTTGTGCTTCTTGCTCAAAATATCATTTTGGCATTTTGCATGTTTTTGCTTGTCATTTCTTGTGCTGTTTAGTTTTCAAAGGTCAATCTCTTTTTCAAGGCCGCCGTTGTTTTGACGACTTAATCATCTTAGCATTTTTTGTCGAACATGTCAACACTTTTTACAAAGTTTTTTAGAATAAATTTTCTTTTTATAGGTCATACTCTTACATAATGTATATTATCAATGAAAGGATTTTTATAAATGGTTATCATTTTAGTTCGTACATTATTACTATATATATTTGTTTTAATTGCCCTTCGCTTAATGGGAAAAGGTCAGCTTAGTGAAATGCAACCCTTTGAACTTGTCATCATCTTAATGATTGCAGAGCTTGCATCTTTACCAATGGAAGAGACGGGTGTTCCTTTGATCAATGGATTTATAGCCATATCTACCCTTTTATTTTTACAAGTCACCATCTCTTATTTAAATTTAAAAAGCGAAAAAATAAGAAGATTGATATGTGGTAAACCAAGCATATTAATCAATCACGGAAAAATTAATGAAAAAGAATTAAAACGTCTTCGTATCACTATAAATGATTTGGTAGAACAATTAAGAATAAAAGATTATGCGAATATGGCCGATGTGGAATTTGCCATATTAGAGACCAATGGAGATTTAAGTGTGATTCCAAAACCTGAAAAAAGGCCGCCTACATTAGGTGATTTAAACATTGCTGCTCCTTTTGACGGTCTTCCTGTTACTTTAGTTATTGATGGTCAAATATTATATGACAATCTCCAAAAGCTTGATGTTTCAAAGGATTGGTTGATGGATCAACTTCACATGTATAATGTTAAGGATCCAGAAGAAGTACTTTTTTCTTATATAGATGCTTCTAAAAATATTTATGTACATAAAAAAAGCAAAGGATGATTGATTATGAAAGTATTCATCGCTTCACTTCTTATTATGTCTTTTATTGTAGGAGGATGGTTCTTTGTCTATGATCGTGTTGAAAATACATCATATTCTTTCATAAATTCTTTAGATAAAATCATAGAGAGCATTCATAAAAATGATTGGGCCAATGCTTCCCATGAATTTGAAGAAGTTCATAAAAAATGGAGTCGTACGAGAAATACATGGTCTATCCTACTGCCTCATCACGAAATTGATAATATTGATTTAGCCAGTGCAAAAGCAAGAGAATATATCAATGCCCAGAATACATCTTTATCTCTTGGTGAGATCGGAACATTAAAAAAGCTTTTTCATATTGTAAGAGAAAATGAAGGTCTTACTCTTACCAATATATTGTAATCATCAATCAAATACAATCAAGTCTCCATCAAATACAGGACCATCTTTGCATGTAGTTGCATATGGATTCTTTTCTTTTTTTAGTTTGCATACACATACTAGACAGGTTCCCACTCCACAAGCCATTTTTTCTTCTACAGAAAGCTGTGAAGAAATATTTTTTTCTTTGCAGATTCTTTGGACTACCTTTAGCATGACTTCTGGTCCACAAGCATAAACTCTGTGAACTTTTTCATCTGCTATGTTTTCTAAAAGATCTACTACATAGCCTCTATATCCATTACTTCCATCTTCTGTAGCAACCTCTACATGTCCATATTTTTTGAATTCCTCTACAAGATATGGATCACTCCTATAGCCTAATAAAATCTTTGTATTTTTATGATTCATCTCTTTTGCTACTTGAAGTAGAGGAGCTACCCCTATTCCTCCACCTATAATAATAGAATTTTCATTTTGATCTATTGAAAACCCATTTCCTAAAGGACCTAAAACATCTAATAAATCTCCTTCTTTTTTTCTGCAAATTTCCTCTGTTCCCTTTCCTGCTTGTCTTATCACTAAACGCAAAGAATCATCTTCTACAGAACTAATACTAATAGGGCGTCTTAATAATGATCCTTGACTATCACATTTGATATGAAGAAACTGTCCAGCTTTACTATCTACAAGAGTACCCTTTTTCTCAATAAAAATTTCATAAATATCTTTGGCAATCTCTTTATTTTTTAATATTTTACAAATTACAGCTTTCTTCATTCTATCCCTCCTACCAAAATTTTTTGTTGTTTTCTTCTAAAGTATGATTAATGTCATTCATCATTTTAATAGTTTCACATCTTGCTGCTTCCCCATAATTTTCTTCCCTATATCCATCCTTTTTATAAGCAAATATAATTCCTCTTGAAGAATTGATGATAGCTCCTAATCCATCTTCATTAAAACAATCTATAATATCCTTTGCAGTACCTCCTTGTGCTCCGTATCCTGGTACTAGTAAATAAGAAGTTTTCATAATTTTTCGAAGCTTTTTAGCTTGTTCAGGAAAAGTTGCTGCCACCACTGCTCCTACCTGTCCATAGCCATAACTTCCTAAAGTTTCTTGACTAAAATCCTCTACCATATTTGCAACTACTTCATAAATTTTCCTGCCCTCTACTTCCAGATCTTGTAATTGTCCAGATCCTTTATTAGAAGTCTTGACAAGTACAAACATCCCTTTTCCTTTTTCTTTGATATCTCCCATAAACTCATCCATACTATCTCCACCTAAATAAGGACTGACAGTTATGGCATCTACTTGAAAGGTTTTAAATTTTTCTCCTTCTATATCTATATCTCCTATATGGGCATTTGAATAAGCTTTAGAAGTTGTTCCTATATCTCCTCTTTTAATATCTCCTATAACAAGCAATCCCTTTTCTTTTGCATAATCACATGTTTTTATATAAGTATCTAGCCCTTCTATCCCATATTGTTCATAAAATGCAATTTGAGGCTTCACTGCAGGAACCAAATCATATACATGATCAATGATTGTTTTATTAAACTCTAATATGGCTAGAGATACCGCTTTTAGATTTTTTCCATACTCTTGAAAATATTTTTCTTTTATCATACTTGGAATAGATTCAATTCTTGGATCTAACCCTACCACTACATTACTTCTTTTTTGTTTAATTTTTTCAATCAATTCATCTATAAACATATTAACTCCTCCTTTTATAGTAATTTGCCTAAAATTATCATAAAAAATTCGCACAAAAAAACCTTTTGCTAGAGGCAAAAGGTTAGAATGATCCTATTTTAAACAAAGATCTCGTTATTTTCTCCTTTTTGGCCTCTCTGGACCAAGTTAAAGGCTATATAGATTTTTATTATCATATCACATAAAAAAGTCAGTTGTCAATTCTATTTATTTTTCCAAAAAATCAAATATATTATCATATTCACTGTGTACAAATTCATAAATCAAAGAATGGTCTACCTCTATTCTTTCTCTAAAATCAAGGTAAGTTGCCCATTTTTTCTTTCCAAATTCCCTTTGTATTTCTTTTAAATTCTTTTCATTATAACAAGCAACTACAAATTGATGGGCCAATGTAATATAATACACTCCATATACATCTCCATTTAAATAATAGGTCTCTTGTTTCACGTGATCATTGGTAGGATAAAACTCTGTATATAAGTATCCTGAAGGATAACTATGTTTCATAGCGTGCATCTTCTCTTCATCTAATATACTAATCATCTCTATCAAATCTTCTACATCATATACAAGTAAATATTCTCTTCTAGTCAAAGTAAAGGCAGCCTCTGTCATTGTAATACGCATATTAGATTGAATAACAGCATCTATAATTTTACAGCTTTCTTCATCTACTTTAATCTCTGAAATGACCATTTCATAATGATCCTCTACATCGATTAACGACTCTGTCATGTAGGATACTTCCTTGTTATGTTCTATTTTTTCAATCGTATTTTTAATAAGTGCTGAAGGTCTATCTACTGGCATATAACCTAGATCCTTTGTAGATAAATAATCCATTCCTATCTGATCCATTCCTACCCCTCTCATAACAAAATAATGAATCAGTTGTGTCACACTCTCTATAGGTTCACAAATTTTATCCCACAGATTCTTTGTTTCTTCTTCTGATAAAACAATCTTTTTATCAACAAGAAATAAATACTCTTCTTCTGGCTCGGGCAGAGGTTCTTGCCAATTCTTATTTTTATCTATAAATTCTTGTACTAAATAGAGCGCTTGTTTTTTCGTTAAAGAAATTAATCTACCTCCTAATCCCCCCATCATACTTGCCATAATTTTTTGTACTTGATAAGTTTGTTCTCCCATCACACTTTTGTAATCATCTAGTCCAAATTCTTCAGAATCTAAATGAAAAAATTGATAAAATATTTCTTCCTCTTCATTTTTCCACTTGATCCTAAGACCCATAACCCCCATAAGTCTTGTATTGGTCACATGTGCACTTACAAACTTATATTTATGTTTTTCTAATTTTTTCTGTGTTCCTTTGATTACTTTCAGTCTACTTTTGTTCATTCCATTCTCCTTTTATTTCTATCAAACCTTCCGGTCAATTTTGTAAATCAATATTCATTTTATTTAGATTATCTTTCATAGTAATTATAGTATTTTTATAAAAATAAAACAATGGATATAAGAAAAAAGCCTCAATCCATAAGATTAAGACTGTCTTTATACATTATCTATTCTTCACAACTTGCTGCAACTTCTAAACATACTTCCTTCAATATTCCATTGGTCATTAGTTCTCTTAAGTATGCTTTAAAATCATCTTTAATATCTTCTCTTTTTAGAGCAAACTCAATGGTAGCTTGCAAAAATCCAAGTTTATTTCCTACATCATATCTTTTTCCACTAAAGGTATATGCATACATGGCTTGACTTTCTGATAAAGTTTTTAATCCATCTGTCAGCTGAATCTCTCCACCTGCTCCTGGAGTAGTATTCTCCAAAATTTCAAAAATCTCAGGAGTGATAATATATCTTCCTAATATGGCAATATTTGAAGGTGCATCCTCTACCTTTGGCTTTTCTACCAAATTCTTCACCTTATATACTCCATCTTCTATATACTTTCCATCTACAATTCCATATTTGTCCACATCTTCATTCGCTACCGTTTGTACTCCTAAAATAGTAGTTTTATACTCATTATATACATCTATCATCTGCTTTAGACAAGGAGTATCTGCATCTACAATATCATCTCCTAATAAAACTGCAAAGGGCTCATTTCCTATAAAGCTTTTGGCACAATGAATAGCATGACCTAGTCCTTTTGGCTCCTTTTGACGGATGTAGTGGATATTCACCATATCAGAAATATTTTGCACCTCTTCTAAAAGATCTGTTTTTCCTTTTTTCTCAAGCTCTAATTCAAGCTCTATAGATTTATCAAAATGATCCTCTATACTTTTTTTATTTCTCCCTGTAATAATTAGAATTTCTTCTATTCCAGATGCTACAGCCTCTTCTATAATATATTGTAGAGTTGGTTTATCCACTATTGGTAGCATCTCCTTTGGCTGTGCCTTTGTAGCTGGTAAAAACCTTGTTCCTAGTCCTGCTGCTGGAATGATAGCTTTACGTACCTTCATAAAATTGCCCCCCTAAAATATTTCAACTCCAAAATGGATCTTTATATTTTATTTCATATATCATCTTATTTTATCATATAATACGAAAAAACAAAAAAGAGAAACCACCTCAAATGGTAATTTCTCTTCACTTTATAAAATTACTTGTGACTTGCAATCACATGAGAAAGTTCTTGAATGCTACTACTTAGCTTATCTAGCTTTCCTTCAATTCGTACCAAAAGATATATAGATACAGCAATAGGAAAACCTAAATTTGCTATATAAGTATATAGATCCTCCATATTACCTCCTTATGAAAAAGGCTTGAGAAATCTCCCCAAGCCTTTTATTATACAATCATCTCTTCTACTTCTGTAGTTACAATCTTTGCTTGATGTACTCCCACAAGCTCTCCACTGCTTACAGAAAATATATTTTTGCTCATAATACTTTCCATAGCCTTTTGTATCTCTTCTTTTGTCAAATTCTCTTTTGCATGATCTACAGAAATTTTTGCTGTTTTTCCTTCTGTTGTTTTAAAAATCATATCTAGTCTTCTCATCTAAATCCTCCTTTCTTTAAGCTCCTTGGCTTATTTCTTTTTCATCCACTCTACCTACTTCTAATGCTTCATTTTCTTGAAGATCAATCAGTGTAAGAGCCACATTATATAGATCTTCATCTGTTGCAGTAGGTTTTACATTTGGATAGGTTTTACTTCTTTTTTTCTCCTTTCCATTCTCATCTACTCCGTTGCTAAAAATAACTTTTAGCTTGGAAGGTGCTAGGTTTACGTTCACTGCCATTCTTATCACCTCCTTTCACTTATATAGATGATTATTTTTCATAAAAGTTAGTACTCTTATTTTAAAATTTTTCTTTTAATTTTTTTATAGCTCTATTCTTTATCTTTACAATGCTTTGATAATGAACACCTTCAAGCTTTGCAATTTTTTTCATATTCATACCTTTTCCATAATAATAGATCATCACTTTTTTCTGTTTTGGACTTAGAGCTTTTAATGCATCCTTTAGCCTCATACATTGTTCTGTCTCTAAAAGCTCCTTCTCAATATTCATATCCTCATCCTTTAATAAATCAAGGAGTTCATCCTCCCCTTCTCCTATAGGTGTATTAAGTGAAATATCATACACTCTTTTTCGTCTTTTTTCCATATAAAAATACTTAAGCTGAATCTTTACATACCCTAAAAAATGAACCTTTCTCTCTTCATCAAAATCATCCATACACTCCAATATCTTTATATATCCATCCTGCAAAAGATCCGAAAAATTTTTAGCATCATAAAAATACCTCTTCATAGAAGCAATCACCAAAGGCCTTAATCTTTTTAATATCTCTTCTTTCATAGATTCATCCTCTTTTTTACAAATTCTAACTAAATCATCTATATTATTCACAATTATCCTCCTAAGTGGAGGACCGGTCCTCTTTTGTACCATGGTCTATAGAAATATTAAGACTTATTTGCAAAAAAGAAAAAAGCCAACCTCGTAAAAGTTGACTTTCCAAATAAAAAAAAGAACTCATCCCAAAGGATAAATTCTCTCTTTTCTATTGCCATCTTTCAATCATTTTACTTGTTTTAGTCTTGCAATATCTGCCCAATTATTAGCTGTAGCTTCTTCAACTCTATACATATCTTTTTTAATTGTTTATACGTTTCCTTTAATATATGCTATATCATTTAGCATATTATCATGTTCTGCTTTGTTCACTTGTGACGAATGTTCTAAGCCTTTCACGATCTCATAAGTTTCATCCATTCTATTTTTCATCTCTTTTATTTCATTTTTCAAGGGAGCAAATTCTTCTTTAAGCATTTCTCTAATTGCTAATAGTAATTCTTTTTCCATTCCTTCACCACCTCAGCGGTATTATAAATTCTCTCTTTTCTACAAGTTATAAACTAAATAACTAGATCTTGTTCTGTTTGTTGTTCTTTATGTTTAATAAAATCCATATCATCAGATATTTTATCAATTTTCATATTACTTTCAGTTATATCTTCTGTTATTTTAGCTGTATGTTCATAAACAGAATCTAATTTTTTCTCTATTCTGTCTTGTCCTTCTTTAATACCTTTTAATTCATCCAATATTTGTTGTATCATTTCATTCATGCCAACACCCCCTTTTAAATCTGTTCAAAATATTTATTAAAAGTAGTGCTATTCCAATTCCAACAGTAGCCCCAGCACTATCAATACATACATCCTTTATACCTGGTCCTCTCCCTGGTACAAACATTTGATGAACTTCATCTGATATAGCATACACCACACAAATCAACAAAGCCCATCCAAATTTCCTATATCCACTACTTCTTAAAGCATTTATAACCAATATACCAAGGATTAGATAAGCGAAAAAATGTGCATTTTTTCTAACTATATGATTCAATTTGCTCATATTAAAATCTGTCTTGGGAGCAACTTTTTCCACTGTTTTTACAATAACTTTTGTGACTTCCTTGCTTAGTTTGTTTGATTCATGTGATACTTGGGATGATAAATTAAAAATAACAGCCATCCAAAAGATTACTAATATCCACAAAATCATCATTCCTATTTGTTTTTTAGTTTTCAACATGTTTTTATAATTCCTTCTCAATAAATTAATACATTACATATCTATTACCATGACTTCCATTTTCACTATTATTTTATCAGAAAGAACACTTTTATTCTATATCCAAAAATAAGAAAAGAAAGAACTCATCCCAAAGGATAAATTCTCTCTTTTAAAAGCTCATGTCATACACCAAAATTCTACTTCTAGTCATATCCTGGTTTTCCTAAAAGCTTAAACATATTATTCTTATAAGCTTCTACTCCTGGTTGATCAAAGGGATTGACCCCCAACAAATACCCACTCATTCCACATGCTTTCTCAAAGAAATATACCATATAACCAAAATAAAATGGAGATATTTCAGGTATATTGATGACAATACTAGGTACATTTCCTTCTAAATGAGCATTTAAGCTTCCTTCTAGTGCCTTTTGATTGATAAAATCCAAAGACTTTCCCGCTACATAATTAAGTTGATCTAAATTATCATCATCTTCTTTTACTATCATTTCTTCTTTAGACTTTTCAATATAAAGTACTGTTTCAAATATATTTTTTCTTCCCTCTTGTATGTATTGTCCCATAGAATGTAAATCTGTTGTAAAATTCATAGAGGTAGGAAATATTCCTTTTCCACATTTTCCTTCACTTTCTCCAAAGAGCTGCTTAAACCATTCTCCAAAATAAAATAGACTTGGTTCAAAGCTCGCCATAATCTCTATAGTCTTTCCCTTATCATATAATAAATTTCTAATAGCCGCATATTGATAAGCTGGATTATCCTCTAAAACAGGAGTAAAAAGTTCATCATATGCAATCTTTGCACCTTCTATCACCTCTTTGATATCAATTCCTGATACAGCCATAGGCAATAATCCTACAGAGGTAAGTACAGAATACCTTCCTCCTACAGCTCTTGGAATCACAAAGGTTTCATAGCCCTCTTTTGTAGCTAGCTCTCTAAGTGCTCCTTTTTTCTCATCTGTAGTAGCATAAATTCTTTTTCTTGCTTCTTCTTTTCCATATTTATTTTCCATATATTCTTTTAAGATTCTAAATACCAAAGCAGGCTCTGTAGTAGTCCCTGATTTAGAAATTACATTGATAGATACATTCTCTTCTTTGATAATCTCTATTAGATGCTTTAAATAAACAGAACTTATATTATAACCTGCAAAATAGATCTTGGGTCCATTTCTTCTTTCTTTAGGAAGTTCATTATAAAAAATATGATTTAACATTCCTACGGCAGCTCTTGCCCCTAAATAAGAGCCTCCTACCCCTACTACTATAAAAACATCTGATTGATCTTTAATTTTATTAGCTGTAGCTTCAATTTTTTTTATTTCATCTTGTGAAAAAGTATTTGGTAGATCAACCCATCCTAAATATTCACTACCTTTTCCTGTCTTTTTATGAAGCATATTATGGCATAGATTTACTTTTTTCTCTATAATATTGATTTCATCTTTACTAACAAAATCAAATACCTTTGAAGCATCTAAATTTATCTTTTTCATCCCTTAGACTCCTTTGATTCATCCCCTTTATTTTTTACCTTCAGCTCGTTCTTGTATAAGTAGGTACCATATGCTCAATATAATCCTTTAGGTCTTCTTTTTCATCTATTAATATTTCTTTTAATCTATTCAGCTCTGTTATCAATACTTTATGATCCATAAAAATAGGCTGCCCTATAAAAATCTTATGATGACTTGTATTTTGAAGTCCCTCTTCATCCATCAGAAGCTCTTCATATAATTTTTCTCCAGGTCTAAGTCCTGTAAACTCAATATCAATATCTACATAAGGCTCAAAACCTGATAGACGAATTAGATTCTCCGCTAAATCCAAAATCTTTACAGGCTCACCCATATCTAGTACAAAGATCTCTCCACCCTTTGCCATAGCTCCTGCTTGAATTACTAGCTGTACAGCCTCAGGAATCGTCATAAAATATCTAGTAATCTCTTTATGCGTAACAGTCACAGGTCCACCATTTGCAATCTGCTTTTTAAAAAGAGGAATCACACTTCCATTGCTTCCTAATACATTTCCAAATCGAACGGCTACAAACTCCGTATTACTCTTTTTACTCATACATTGTACAATCATCTCTGTAATTCTTTTGGTAGCTCCCATCACATTGGTAGGATTTACTGCCTTGTCTGTTGATATGAGTACAAACTTCTGTGCTCCATAATAATCTGCACATTCTGCCACGTTTAATGTACCAAATACATTATTTTTTATAGCCTCTTGAGGATTATCCTCCATAAGTGGTACATGCTTGTGAGCTGCTGCATGAAATACTACCTGGGGCTTGTATTTAGAAAATATCTCTTCTATTCTTTTACGATCTCTAATAGATGCAATAAGTACTCTTAAATCTAGCTCTGGATCATTTCTTTTTAATTCATTTTGAATATCATAAGCATTATTTTCATAAATATCTAAAATCAAAAGCTTTTTAGGATGAAAAGGAGCAATCTGTCTACATAACTCAGACCCAATAGACCCTCCTCCACCAGTCACTAGTACTACTTTATCTTCTATATATCCACTAATTTCTTCTAAATTTACTTTTACAGGATCTCTTCCCAACAAATCTTCAATCTCCACTTCTCTGATTTGTTTTACGCTCACCTGTCCATCAATGAGTTCATAAATACCAGGAACAATTTTTAATTTGCATTTTGTTTTACTACATTCCTCTACAATACTCTTAACTTCTTGTTTAGAAGAAGAAGGAATCGCTATAATGATTTCATCAATTCTTTTTTTCTCTGCAATTTTTTTAATATGATAGCGATCTCCTAGAACCGCTACTCCATTGATCTTTCTACCAAGTTTGTTTTCATCATCATCTATAACAGCTACAGGAATACTTTTTAAATCATCATGAATTCTTAATTCTTTGATAATCATAGCCCCAGCTTGTCCAGCTCCTATAATCATGACTCTTTTAAATCCTTTTTTACTAGAAATGTTTCTGTTTTTTATTCTATTGATAGCCTTATAGCTAAATCGGATCCCACCTATGAGTATAATATCTAGTATAAAGGTTAGAATATAAATACTACGAGGAAGGTTTTGCTGCATAATAAAGGTATAGCTTAGGATAGCAGTATTTGCTACAAAGGATGTTGTAACAATCTGAATAAGCTCTTCTACACTTGCATACTTCCATAGATTATTGTATAGCCCAAAGATATAGAATACAGCAAGCTTTATGAGAGTAAAGGTTACAAAATGGTGTAGATAAATATCCACATACTTAGAAGCCTCTACTGCATACATAAAATCTCCATCAAACCTTAGTATAAAAGCAAGTATGTAAGCTACATTGATTAATACTAAATCAGCAAACACCAGTATGATATTATATATTTTTTTTAACATATTCCTCACTCCAAAATGGGTACTTAGATTTTATTTAAAATAGTTTATATACCATTTCATTCTATCATAGATTATAGAAAAAATAAAAGATTTACAGAAATGCATTTCACAATTACATAAAAAAAGAGAATAGATCCTATGGATTCATTCTCTTTTTTCTCCAATAAATTAATAAACTAAGTAACTAGAATAGATATCAAAAATTCATAAAAAATCTATTTGTTATATCCGTTAGGATGATTACTATGCCAATTCCATGCATCTTGTATAATTTTTTTCAATGAATTAAATTGTGGATTCCAACCTAAAATCTTTTTCGCTTTTTCAGATGAAGCAATCAACACTGCTGGATCACCTGCTCTTCGTTCTTTAATTTCCGCTGGAATTGAATGACCTGTCAATTTTCTTGTAGTCTCTATTACTTCCTTAACTGAGTAGCCATTTCCATTTCCAAGGTTAAATATGTCACTATCATTACCATTTCTCAAATACTCTAATGCTTGATAATGAGCTGAGGCAAGATCCATTACATGAATATAATCTCTTGCACACGTACCGTCTTCAGTTGGATAGTCATCTCCAAACATATAAATCTTATCACGCTTTCCAATAGGAACTTGAAGAATAAGTGGAATGAGATGTGTTTCAGGATGATGATCTTCTCCAATAGTCCCAATCTCATCCGCACCAGCGGCATTGAAATATCTAAGTGACACATACTTTGTCCCATAAGCCTGGTCAAACCATTTCATCATTTTTTCCATAGCAAGCTTTGTCTCACCATAGGTATTGGTTGGTCTTGTCTCATCTGATTCCATGATTGGAATGTTCTTTGGCTCTCCATATATAGCTGCTGTAGAAGAAAATACAATCTTATCTACATTATTTTCTCTCATAATATCTAGTAGACACATCATCCCAAATACATTGTTATGATAATATTCATATGGCTTTTCCATACTCTCGCCTACAAGGGAATTCGCAGCAAAGTGAATTACTGCTTCGATATTATGTTTCTTAAAGACCTTATCTAGCTCATCTTTATCTCTAATATCAATCTTGTAGAGATGATCCACATTAATAGCCGCTTCATGGCCACTTTGCAGATTATCTACAACGATGATTTCTTCATTCTGGTTTTGAAAGTATTTCACTGTATGGCTGCCTATGAAACCAGCTCCTCCTGTTATTAGTATTGGCATGGTTGGTCACCTCCTTGTAATTATAAAATTCTAATTAAATACTTCTTGATATCCCTAAACTCTTTTGACCTAAAAGATAAAAGTATAAATACAGTAGTTACAGTTATAAAAATTACAATTCCTTTCATTATTATTCCTCCAATGGAAGTAACAGATACATAAAATCCAACTATTAAAATTGATGTTAACGCACTAATCAGAGTAATAAATACGTATTTGATTTGTAATTTCCAATAATTCCAAACACTTTTATTGAATTTGCTTTTGAAAAGTATCCTTGGCTCATACCATATTGTTGTTAAAGCTCTTGATATCATTGTTGAAAATAATATTCCTGCCATTCCATACAGCATTCCTAACACTATCGACAAAACAATGTTTATGAAAGCAGCAACTAGCATCGTGAATTTTATTTCATTAAATAACCCCATAGTTTCTCTGTATATCCAAACAGGATTTATAATATTCTGAATGTAAAAATTGAACACTATGGCAACTAAAACAGAGTATTCAAGAATATATTCTGAACCAATCCATAAAGATATGAAATCATCAAATAGCAAGAAAAAAGAGACAGAACAAAATGCACTTATCCATTGAAAAAACACTACAAGTATTCTAAAAAATTCATATGATTTTTCATTATTGTTTTCTGCATTTAAATTCCCTATGCTAGAAAACAAACCCTGAATTATTACATTTATAAAGGTTGTTATTGCCATCACAATTAACCCATAATTAGAGTAGTAACCCACATATATAGTACCTACAATCGAAGAAATTAATATATTGTCTGTGTTATTCATAACAACTACACCAATTTTATATAAGAACATCGATTTGATTTTTTCCAAAATATTAAGGTCTCTAATGTCTACTTCATGACTATTATTTGTGATATTGGGATATAACTTATTCGTAATGAAATTGTTAATTATATTATTCAAAATAGTAAAAAAAATCATTACAACTAAAAATAAAAAATAGCTATTATAATATACAATCACAAAAATTTGTAATAAATCTCTTCCAACTATAACAACAGCATTTACAATTTTCAATTTATAAATTTTTTGATCTGCATTTATCAATGTTGTTTTGTATACTATAAGGTATGATGATACTGAATTGATTAAAAAAAGAAGATAATAAACTATTATACTATTTCGATTTAACTCACTATTAATAAAAGTACTTAAAAAAGGAATAAGACATAATCCTAAAATTAAAATTGAAAATGCTATTTTATAATAGATTTTTCTAAAATACCTAAGTAAACCTGATACAACGTCCCAGTTTTGCTTTGCTAATGGAGAGTACAAACTATAAATCATAACATTTCCTAGCCCTAATTCTGCTAAAGAAAGTACCGTAAGGATGTTTGACAATAATCCATTAACACCTAAATAATCTGCACCTAGATACCTAATAAAAAAAGTTCTATGCACGAAGGATATTGCTAATATGATAAATTGACTAACTATTCCAACACCCATATTTCGAATTGAATTTTTCTTTCTAGAAGTTTCAATCATTCTCTTCTTATTCCCTTCAAATTGCGATATATACTCCTAAAAAAATTATAGCAATTTATTTTTTTTAAAGTTTTGAAAAATATTTGTTTAAAAACATAACTTGTATTTCGATGAAAAAGTCTCACTTTGAATATAATATTAATAGCTACAATCCTTAGTTTTCGCTCATTGTGAGTAATCGAATTAATTAGATCAATATCTAACTTGTCTTTATTCTCATTTCTATTAATTTTGAATTGCTTCACTAACTCTAATTTCGTAAATTTTAAATCATTATAGATAAAAAAATTCGTCGGATCAAAAATAATATTTTCTAGATTATCACCATAAAACTTAATATATTCATTATGGTTGCCTACTACATTGCTATTGAGCTTATTAAAACTTTCGTCTATTGACAAATAATCAATGTCTTCTGCATTTCTGAGTCCATATAAAGCCATGACGCTACTTGAGTCTATGACTAAATTTTCATTATCTAATTTAAAAGTATTCAGTTGCTCTTTTAAATTTTTCAACTTTGTAACAAAGCTAGTATATTTACATGGCTGTCCAACATTTAAATATTCAATTGAATTTCTATTCAACAGTAGTGAAGTTAACTGATAAGATTCTTCAGAATTATCTGTTATATGAATAGAATGATTTTCAATTTTAAAAATGTCTCGTACTTTTTCTTTTAATTCTAATACTTTTATTAAACTCTCACACTCAAAAGTATATAGAAGTAATGGCGCACCTTTTTCATAGCATTTAATAGCTTTATTATCAACCCCCTTAAAATTATTTTCATAAGTTCCAATCCAATCTTGATGAGAATAAATTTGACTCATCAGGTTTTTAAGACCTTGATAATTTAAAACAGTATTATGTTTTGATATAACTTTCGTTGATTTATTAATTAATTTATCAGCTAAGTCTCTTGATTCCCTATTGCTCGCTTTAGGCCATATGCATGCTACATAAACATTATTCTTAATCTTTGTGTATTGAGTTATCAAATAATTTAAATATTTTTCATCCAATAACCTTCTCTTAAAAAAATTAATATCATATTGCACTCCTATATGTTCAAATCTAATTATAGAAATATCCATATTGAAATAAGCTGCTATCGCAACACGATGTGCACCATCTAAAATAGCATTGCTTTTCCCGACTGGTATAACTGATATAGTTTCATCAAATCCACAAGACTTTATACTCTCAATTGTCTCATGAAAATCCTGAAAGAAAATATCAATTGAATTTTTCTTTTTATTTCCTGGTTCCTCGTATTTACCCATGGTAAAAGCTTCAACATGAGCTTTATATAATTCTTTTATAAAATTTACTTTGTAACCTTTTTCATAAAATTCAACATATTTATATTTCGCTACTAAGTCAATTCTCTCAGGAACAATCAACTCACGTGCATTAATTGTTTCAATAACAAATTCAAAATCATCATCTATATTATAACTATCACAAAAATAATCTGTTAAAAGGCCCCTAATTCTTTTCAAAATATATTCCTCTCCTATTCTTAAAACCCTTATTCTTCTTGTTCCATAAGAATAAAATAATTATCGCTAAAATTGGTGCAGGTGTACTTAGCTGAAAATTCATAATCCCTCTTATTACAGCATCAAATACAATCATTGAAATCATCATATTTTGTATTGTACACTCTTTTAGATAATTCAAAAGCGTTTTATGAAAATAATACCCAAATATGCAAGATAGTAGTATGACTCCAACTAATCTAAAATCTAAATAAAATCTTAAAATTTGAGTGTATAGGGCATTGTGATTGTGATTAGCTCCAATTCTTATGGTTTGCTTCGTTATATTATCTATATAATAATTCGCTACTCTATAATTTAATCCAAATAGATTCAAAAAACTACCAATTAATTGGTCTATCCAAGCTAAAGTTGCTCTTCCCCAAAAAATATCCTCATTAAATAAGTTTCCTTGAATTACATAATCAAGTGCTCTAAACGCTCCAATAACATAAGTACCTACTTGAGAAAACAATGATTGAATTACTTTATTAAAAATATCATATGTTAGTTCTTTATATCCCATCCTTGTTGCTGTTAAATACATCATATACGAAAAAAATATCAGTACTGATGCCACAAGTATTATTAATCTTTTGGGATTAAAACTCAATTTCTTAGACTGATAAAAATTTTTGTGCGCTATGAATGCAAAAAAGAAAAACAGTAATAAAGCAACTATTGTTCCTCTACCCGCTCCAATACCTGAAAAAAATAGAACATTCATCAAGGAAACATAAAATGAATAAGTTTTAATCCTTTTAAATAGGGTGGAGAATGCACATACAGACATATTAATATAAATAAAAGCAGAAATAATGTAATTAAAACAGTGTGCTTCAACTGCTGTTGAAAATACACCTCCTACACCATATCTAAGGCTTCTTGATTCTAAAATCCCGTAAATTGAGAGTAAAAGATTATATCTGTACAAATAGTATGTCAGTAAAACAAGTACCAATGTTGTTACTATTTTATATGTTTTATTATTAATAAAATACCTGTCAAAACTTTTTTCCAAATCTAGAACGGAGTATTCAGTAATCATTATCTTTGATCTTTTATGAATTAAAAATCCAATAAAGAATGACCACATATGAATCAAAACTAGTGCATAAGTGAAAGATGACACCTTATACATCTCATGCGGGTTAAAAGTGGAGTAGAAAGACCATCCCCCCCACCAAATTAAATATATATATATTAAATCTCTTTCGATGCCTTTTCTTATAACAATTTTTGCTAAGAA
This sequence comes from Inediibacterium massiliense, assembly GCF_001282725.1. Taxonomy (NCBI): domain Bacteria; kingdom Bacillati; phylum Bacillota; class Clostridia; order Peptostreptococcales; family Thermotaleaceae; genus Inediibacterium; species Inediibacterium massiliense. Next base: position 18,852 of record NZ_LN876583.1, read on the forward strand.
AATCATCAATATAGAGGACACTAAAATAAGAATACTCATCTAATTATTCTCCTTTATTATTCAACCATTTATTAATCTATTAATATTTTTAAACAACTTAGCTCATAAGTATATCTAAACTATCTTTTTCACTAAGAAACATCCTCTATTACCTAAATTACAATATTAAGTGACTTCGAAAATATTATATCGTAAATTAGTATTCAAAACATCGTTGTCGGTAGTTGTTTTTCATTATCTGTAAATTATGCATTCAATATCTTTTATGTTCATATTCACTAACCATGAATCTTGTTTTAAGAAAATCAATTACTTCACAACACTTAACAAATAGTATTGGACTAAAAACATAAAAAATAGATTGAATTTTGTTTTTTGTTCTTTTAGAACAAGAAAAAACAAATTTTTTATTCGTATAATTACTTCCATATAAATGTAATTTTCCTTTTTTAAATGCAAATAAATATATGCTTACTAGGTAATCATTCAAAAGCAATTTCAATTCTTTATCATCAAGTTCTTTATAAATAGGTAAAAGCTCGTTAACTATAGAAATGATATGTTCAGCATTTTTTGTAAAATCCTTTGCTTTTGATATTGAATCATCTCTTATTATATAGTTATAGAATTCATATCCTAACACTATAATATTCTTTGACTTTAAAAAAACTCTAGGAGTCCATTGCTCATCCTCATGTAATAGACCTACTTTAAATAAAAAATTATTCTCTAATAAAAATTTCCGTCTATATAAATTTAACCATACTGCCATTTTAGCATTAAGATTTCTAAGTTCAATTTCCAAGTAGTCTGACCCTTTATACTGCTTGTTAATTGTCTCTTGTGATGGTTGCATTAAGGATATTTTTTCTCCAATTATTTTTTTAGCCCCTGCAACTACAATATCCACTTTTTCATTTCCAATTGTATTTACAAACTTTTCACATGAATCTAATTCGATATAATCATCAGAATCAACAAATAATACATAATCACCTTTTGCAGCTTTTAATCCTGCGTTTCTGGCATCTGATAGTCCTCCATTAGATTTATGTATGACAGTAATTCTAGAATCTTCTTTGGCATACTCATCACACATTTTGGGACAATTATCAGGACTTCCATCATCAACTAATATTATTTCTATGTTATCAAAAGTTTGATTTATTAAACTCTTTACGCATCTATATATAAGGTCTTCTACCTTATATATAGGTACTACAATAGATATAATAGGTTTTATCATTTCCTCTTTATACCTCCCAAAAGTAAGTATCAGGTTTTTCTAGATTAAAGGACTCATTTGCCCACATAATAGTTACCATATCTGTATCTCCCAAGTTTTCAATATTATGTGTATAACCTGTTGGTATATCCACGACTTCCATCTTTTCTCCACTCACGAAGTACTCCAACACTTCTTCAGAATCAATTTTTCTAAAACGAATAACACCTTTACCGCTTACAACTAAAAACTTCTCATTCTTCGTATGGTGCCAGTGATTTCCTTTTATAATGCCTGGTTTTGATATGTTTACAGAAACTTGTCCTCTATCTGTAGTCTTTAAGAATTCTGTGAAGGATCCTCTCTGATCTACATTCATCTTTAAGTAGTAACTAAATTGATCTTCAGGTAAATAACTCAAATATGTACTGTAGAGTTTTTTTGTAAAAACATCGGACATGTCTGGAACTGACCGTTCTTCTCTACTCTTCTTAAATGAATAAATCAAATCCACTATCTCTCCTAGAGTTATAGTATGTACTACCGGTACTTCACAAAATTCTTCTATTTGAGCCTCATTACCTTCTAAAGCATTAATCAGCTCATTTACTACATCATCGATATAAACAAGATTCATTACAACGCTTGGATCGTTCACTTGTATCGATAAGTCATGCGCAATGTTGTGACAAAACGTCGCAACAACACTATTATAGTTAGGCCTAGCCCATTTACCAAACACATTAGGAAATCTATAAACAAGCACTTTTGCTCCGGTTTCTTTGCTATAGTTAAATAATAGATCTTCTCCTGCCTTTTTACTTTCACCATAAGGATTATCTAGTTCTGCTTGAATAGATGAAGAAATCATTACTGGACAATTATTCTTATGCTTCTTTAACGTATCTAATAAATCTAAAGTAAATCCAAAGTTTCCCTCCATAAACTCTAATTGATTCTTTGAGCGATTTATTCCTGCAAGATGAAATACAAAATCAGCTTCATTACAATACTTATCAAGGAGTGCAGGATCTGAATCTCTCTCATACTTAAAAATATCATCGTATTTTCTGTTCTTAAGCTCTGCTATTAAATTTTTCCCTATAAACCCCTTTGCCCCAGTGACTAATATTTTCATTATCTAGCCTCCCAGTTGCATAGTTCTTCTCTAATTTCTTCTAAAGTCAACAAGCGTTCTTTAATCTCAGCAACAGTTAATATTCTGGTATTATTCGAGTTATACTCATCTGATAAAGTTATCTTTGGTGACCCTTGCTCTAAATATTTTTCATAATTTAAATCTCTATTATCAGCAGGTATTCTATAAAAATTACCTTTATCAATAGCTTTTGCTGCCTCTTCCTTTGTTAACAACACTTCATACCTTTTTTCACCATGTCGTGTACCTATCACTTTAACTTCATTGTCAACTTTAAAGAGTTCCGTAAGTGCTTGAGCTAAATCTCCAATATAGCATGATGGTGATTTTTGAACCATAATATCACCAGTTTCTGCATTTTCAAATGCATAAATAACTAAATCAACCGCATCCTCTAAGCTCATAATAAACCTTGTCATTTTAGGGTCTGTAACCGTAATTGGCTGTCCACTCTTTATCTGTTCAATGAATAATGGAATAACTGATCCTCTAGAAGCCATAACATTACCATATCTTGTACCGCATATTAAAGTTCTATCCGGTGAGACAGTTCTAGATTTTGCAATAAAAGTCTTTTCCATTAATGCTTTAGATATCCCCATAGCATTTACAGGATAAGCTGCTTTATCAGTTGATAAACAAATTACTTTTTTTACACCTGCCTCTATTGCAGCAGTTAATACATTATCAGTCCCCATAACATTAGTTTTTACAGCTTCTATAGGAAAAAACTCACATGAAGGCACTTGCTTTAAAGCTGCTGCATGAAAAATATAGTCCACATTATGCATTGCATTTCTCAAACTTGAAATATCCCTAACATCCCCAATATAATACTTTATCTTTTCATTCTGATAATATCTCCTCATATCATCCTGTTTTTTTTCATCCCGAGAAAAAATTCTAATTTCCTTAATATCCGTATTTAAAAATTTTTCTAGTACTACATTCCCAAAAGAACCTGTTCCACCAGTTATTAATAATGTTTTATTATTGAACATAACTACTATACCTTCTTTCCATTTAATATATCTTGAAGCACATCCATGCCGTTATTATATTCTTCAACTATCTTTCTTAACTTGTCATCGCACTTTTCATTAAAATTTTTCCAATTTAGTGTATTATAATAATTGAAAATTTGATCTGCGAAGCCCATTTTATTTGGATCTAACATAATCCCTATACCAGCTGATTCTACCTCCTGCCCCATAAAAGAACCCTTGTTGCAAATCTGAGGTATATAAAAAGTTAATCCGTCATAATATTTATTTCCCATCGCATATGTCGTTTTAATATCATTTTCATAAATATTATGGAGTAAGTCCGTTCTAGCAGCAAAATTAATTCTTTCATCTGGTTTGTACTCACCATGAAAAAAAATATTCTTAATTCTATTGCTTTCGACATATTTTTTTAGAGTTTGTCCAGATTCTTGTTCACGTCCATGATAATGCAATTCAAATCTTAGATCATTCCCTAATCTATCAATTAAAAGTTTATTTACATCTACATGCCTAATAAAACCCCAAAATCTAATCCTTATAGGCTCCACATTTCTATCAATATTTTTTCTTGCATTTCTTTCGTTGATAGAGTGTATCAGAAGATTATGTGAAACAAATATATTATTCGATATAGGAAGATATTTTAAATAGCCCTTTGAACTTACAAATGTCGCTATTGAATTATGCACAAGTTTATGAATTATTTTTTTATATACTCCAAAGTTTTCGTAGGTAAAGTCTCTATAATCTAGGATGTATTTTCCTGTATATTTTCTTGTTAAAATATCAGATAATAATACTCCAGGTGTTGAATGCAAAACAATAATCAAGTCAAATTTATTATTCTTAATTATTTTTTTTATATAATTTCTATATTTAATAAAATGTGGTACTTTCTTAGCTAGTGGTTCACTATCTAGCATATAATCAGCATGCTGAAACACTTTAACCCCACTTGGTGGATCTATATCTGGTTTTCCATCTCTGTCCCAACAAACTAAACTTATGTCACAATTTGATTTTTGAAGTTGATTTATATAGAAGTGCATATAAGGCATGTATGCAATTTTCGTGAAGCCAATTACCAATACTCTCATATCACTTCTCCTTCGTCATTTCTTCAAAGATTTCAATAAACTTCTTCGTATTAACACTTCTTGAGTAGTATCTTTCTCCAAATTCCTGACCTTTTTTGGCGTAATTATCTCGTTTATCTTTATCTACAAATAATTCAATTATAGCTTCTGTAACTGCATCTGGATCATTATTAGATACTGAAATCCCTATTTCATTATCATTAAAAATCCTATAGTAATCTGAGTCTACATCAACTGAATTTACTATGGCTCTATTACAAGCCATCAAAAGTCCCGCTTTACTCGGAACAGAATTACCTATAATACCTCTTTTCAAAGGAATCAAACAAATAGAACAAGTACTATATACATCAGCAACCATATGTTGAGGTTCAAGAGGAAAGAATTTTATATTAGTTAATCCTCTATCGTTTGCCTCACTAGCAAAGCTATCTTTCTGACTTCCTTGACCTATCATATGAAACTCGATATCTTTGTAATCTCTCAATTTCTCTGCTACATTAAGCACCATTTTATAATCAAAAACATATCCCATAGTACCCGCATATTGAACATAGAACTTTTCTCTACTCAAATCATACTTTTTTACAAATCTATTCTCTGACCAAGCAACTTCATGAACCGACCGATCATCAAACCAATTAACAATTGGGTATATTTTATCTTCATTGACACCTTGTTCTACAACTTTCATTTTCATATCCTCAGAAATAACAGTTAAGACATCACTATATTTATAGGCGAACTTTTGCAGACCATAAAAACAGTTTGATATCAACTTATTCCTTAATACACCACTATTTACTGCACTCCCTGGCCACATATCTTGTATGCTATAAAGAATTGGATATCTCGTGAAAACTTTTGCCAATACTATAGAAAACAAGACTGTAGGACATGATTGGATGAAAACTGCATCAACGTCTTTTATTTTTTTCCAATTCTTGAAAGCCTTAAAGTGATAAATTGTCTCTTCAAAGTACCTTTTTACAAATGAACTCTTACTAATAATCCTTCTATCTATTGTAATTACTTCTAAGTTTGATTTGCCCTTTAGACTATCTGGCAAATCATCATTTATTCGTTGTCTCCTACTCTGTATCAGAGTTATTTGAAACCCATTCTCCAATAAATCTTCTATTAATGTACTTATTAGATGATTAGAGGGGCCTGGTGTATCAAAGCCTTCAGTACAGATAAATAGAATTTTTTTCATCAGAATCTCCCATCTAAGCAAAATTTCTAATAGCTAATCATCTTCTCCACAAATGATACACACTCCCACAACTCACGTATGTAAAGCCCATCTTTGAATAAAACTGAGCTGCTGATATGTTATTCACTTGCGTTCCAACTTTTATTTTATTAATCCCTTGATCTATAACAAATGACTCCATTGTTTGAATCATTGACTTTCCAATTCTCTGTCCTTGGTACTTCTCATCAACAGCAATAAGTTCTATTACGCTATTATCTTCATTGATTGAAAATAAAATATAACCTGCTACACTTTCGTCTCTCTTACAAATTACAAAGTACTTGTTCTCTTGCCCAAAAGCGCATTCTGTCCAATAAAGATAAATATTCTTAGCCTGTATCTCTGGTAGCTTTGGATCATTGAAAAACCTTGAATACTGAAATGAATCTCTTGCTATTTCTACTACCTGTTCATTTCTAGATAAGTTATTCACCACATAAGTTTTCTCATCTTGATAATCTGGCTTACCAGCTAAAACTTTTAAGAACTGAATATTCATATCTGTTAGAAAAGCATTTGTTCTATTGCCAATCCATTGGTTATTCTCTTTTACATTATCGAGATTGAAAATTGTAACAAAGTCATAGTCTATACAAAACTCAATGATTTCTTCTTGCCCTTTTTCATCTACAATACCACTGAGATTCACTCTAGCAGAACTGACTCCGAAGTAGTCAGTATCCCACTGTAGTAGTTTGCACTTATAATTTATTCTAGACATTAGCTTTCTCACCATTCTTATTTTCTGATTTTTGCTCAACAAACACATCTTCCCTTTTAAGAACTGATACAGCTGTCTTAAAGAACACCTTGATATCCATCCACATTGTCAGGTGATCAATATAGTAAATATCATTGTTTATTCTCTCTTTCCAGGGGATTGTGTTTCTAAAGTACGCTTGGTTATAGCCCGTTACACCTGGTCTAATCTCAAGTTTTCTAGCTTCGTTTCCTTCATAAAGCTCCATGTGCTCCGGAAGATCCGGTCTAGGACCAATGATACTCATGTCACCTTTTATAATATTGAAAAGTTGTGGTGTCTCATCAAGGCTTGTCTTCCTTATAAACCTACCTATCTTTGTAAGCCTTGGATCTTCCTCAGAATTGAAGGTTGATCCATCTTCATTTCTAATGTCAGGTGCATTCATCTTCATTGACCTAAACTTATACATTTTAAATACTTTGCCATCCTTACCTAAGCGAGAGGCATTATAAAAGATTGCTCCTTTATCCTGAAAATAAATCATGGGGCCAACGACTAGAAGTATAATTAGCCAAAATGGAATTGCTATAATTGCTAGTACTAAATCGAATATTCTCTTAAAAAAATTGCGATACACACCTTCACCCCATTACTTAAACTCATCTATTGATTGTTTCAAACTCTCCACCACATACTCAATATCCTCATTAGTTAACAACGTATGCAGTGGCAATGTAATCTCATTTTCATACATATCAAATGCATTTGGATAATCTTTCATTTCAAATCCTAAATTCTTATAAGCTGTATGCATTGGAAGTGGCTTATAATGAACATTTGTGGCAATACCCTTCTTAGCCATTTTCTCAATAACTTTATTTCTAAAAACTTCGTCTTGTCCATTCATTCTTAAAAGATACAAATGCCCACAAGAAGAAAAGTCATCTCCATAATGCTTTAGACTTGTCACCTCTAAATTGGAAATCAATCTATCATACATTTTAATAATTTCTTTTCTTCTTCTAAGAATCTCAGTATATCTCTTTAATTGAACAATCCCTAAAGAAGCCATAATATCTGTCATATTACATTTAAAATTTGGAGCAATAATATCATACTCCCATGCCCCTAATTTTGTTTTTGCAAGAGCATCCTTTGATTGTCCATGAAGCGTCAAAAGCATAAACTGTTTATAAAGTTCTTCATTATCTACTCCATCAATATCCTTCCAAGTAACCGCTCCCCCTTCAGCAGTAGTTAAATTTTTTACTGCATGAAATGAAAAGCTTGTAAAATCAGCTACTTCACCACTCATTTTTCCTTTATAAATAGAACCAAATGAGTGAGCTGCATCAGCTAAGACGACAACTCTCCCAATAGCTTTCTGAAGCTTGTTTGATGGTTTAAATAAGTATTTTTTCTTATTTACTGCTTCAAATACCTTGCCATAATCACACATTACACCTGCAATATCTACTGGTATAATAGCTTTTGTTTTCTCTGTAATGGCATCTGCAATAGCTTCATAGTTTATATGAAATGAATCTTTACCAGAGTCTACTAAAACTATCTTTGCACCAACATGATCAATAACACTTGCTGATGCAGTATACGTATACGCAGAAGTTATAACTTCATCCCCTTCACCAACTCCTAAAAGCCTTAATGTCATTTCCATACAAGCTGTTGCTGAATTAAGACAAACTGATTTAGATGTATTACAGTACTCTGCTATTTTATTTTCAAACAATTTCGTCTTAGGTCCTGTTGTAATCCAACCAGACCTTAATGTATCTACCACTTCATCAATTTCTTTTTTGGTTATATCTGGTGGTGAAAATTGAATATTTCTTACTTTCTTCATATTAGTCAGCCTCACTTTATCTATTCAATGTTATTAACCTCTTACACATTCAGATAATCTTAAGTACTGAAGCATTATCAAATGAAAAAGTCATCTTATTACAATTAATACTATCAATTAAATCAAGGTTATTCTTTTATTATAAATTTTTCTGCTCTCATTTCTATTTATCGTCTACATTTGATAACCATCTTCAAACTTCAAAGTTATTATTTTGCTATTTAAGTATCCGTGTCATACTCCATAATTAGTCGGTCAGCTCCATCAACTTCATCCTTCTAACCTTAATACTTCCTGCATCATTTTCTCTGTGAATAATATATACTCTTTGTTTTTCTTTTACTACATCTTTAGGAACTACAAAATCTATTTCTAGCTTTTGAAAATCTTTAGATGATTTAACGTTATTGAAAGCTCCTATAATTCTTGATTTTTCTGATAAATCTCCTATTATTACATCAAAACCTCTTTCTTCTAAATTGCTACTATACTCTATTTCTAGTTTGTATTTTTTTTCTGGTGTAAGTGTTAAATTCTCAGTAAGTAATAAACCATAATTATCTCCATTATTGGTTATTTCTAAATAATCACTTTCTTTCCTAACTTTTACATTTCCACCTTCAGCATTCCATATCCCAGTTCCATCTGGTACTCCATTTTTGTCTAAATCTAAGTCAAATTTATTGTATATTACTATTTGTTCTATCTTTTTTAATTTTTCCATATCATCTTTATAATCTAACACATAATTCATTTTTTGAAAATTTTCATTTAAATACCCATTTTGTTTAAATGGTTCTAACGATTTATTCATGTTTTTGTTAAATGCAGCTTTAATATTTTCGAACTTTTGTGTAATCTTATCTATCCAAGCTTTATCATTTTTGTTTGTAAAATACTTACATACTTCTAAATAAGCTGTAGTTTGATCTGCATATACATCTATATTCATAGGCTGTACTTTTACTTCTTGGTCCATAAGATTAAGCCCTTTTTCAAATTCTCCCATTTCTAAATACATCTGTCCTACTTTTTTTAATATCTTTGCATTATATTGATCTACTTTTATAGCTTTGTCCATAGACTTTATTGCTTTTTCTTTGTATGATGGATCTTGACTCGCTACTACCTTATATATGGTAGCTAAATCTATGTGATTTGAAGATGAAAATGGATCTAGCTTTGTAGCTTTTTCAAAATACTCCATAGATTCTAATATTCTGCTATTTTGAGCATATACAACACCCTTCATAGCATTTTGCTTTGCAAACTGTAGTGAACTTGCTCCTATTGCTAAAACTATACATGTAAAAATAGATACATATTTAAAGGGTCTAGCTATATTTTCTCCCTTGATATTTATATCTATTTGATCTGTCAATCCATACAATGTCCATAATACAATAGACATAGCCCCCAAGGATAAATCAAAGTCCATCACACTATGGATTAATAAAGTAAGCCAACCTGTACAAATTGCTCTTTGAAGGATACTACTTTTTTCTTCTGTATTTTTTATAGTTTTATATAAACTATATAATAATGTAGTCACTAATCCTATATATACCAAAAGTCCTATGGTACCGATCTCTATCCATAATTGTACAAAATAATTGTGAGCTTGTGTAGACCAATACATATATGATTGATATGTAAAGTATAAGGTTTCCCATCCGCCTCCACCTGCTCCAAACAGTGGATAGTCTCTGATGATTTTGAAAGCATCTTTATAAAAAGAAGTTCTTGCATTTAAACTATGATCACTAGTAGTGATACTGTTGATCCTTGTAACAAAGCTTTCTGGAATAAATTTATATTTTAACTTCAATTCTTGAATTTTTCGTCCCGAATTTTTTTCATAAATGATTGCTTTATCAAAAGTAACTTCTGTACCTTCATAATAATTTGAAAATTGTGTTTTAATTTTTTCTGTTGTATCTATAGTCTTAAAAGGTATTTCTAATTTACTACTTTCCAAAACATTCTCTGTAGCTAGAGTTTCTAACTTTCCTTCTTCATCTACACTATAAATATCTACTCTTGCTGCATAAGGTTTGCCTTCTTCATTTTTGACCTTTGTATTTACTTCTAATATATATTCTTTAGTTTTATCTATATCTAATATTTCTCTATTGGTTACCTGCCATTTATCCTCTGTGCTATCCATGTTTGATAATACTAAGGGCTCTGTTGTATGAAGTGCTATTCCTCCTAAAACCACTCCTAGTAAAAATAATATTCCTATACTCATTCCTATTTTCCTAAAAGAAATATTAGAAAGCTTATCCATATATTTTTCAATAAATATAATTAAACCTATTGTAGCTCCTATAGATACAAATACTAATCCCCATTGTATAAATACATTGCTATTTTCCATTTTATTTGAAAATATAGCTGAAAATACTACAGCTGGTATAACTGTTAGCATACTATACAAAATAGTTTCTAACTTTTTATTCATCGGCACTATCACAAAATAAAGCATGGAAATAATCGGTGCTAATACCCACATTCCTCTTGAAAAAGTAGGAATAAAAGTAAATATAAATAAGTTAGCTAGTACTCCATAAATCAATTTTTCTTTTACATTTTCACTATTTTGAAGTAATCCTAATGATAATATAAATAGTGCAAATAAATAAGAAGCTAATGCATTTGGATATTGAAATGTAGAATTAATTCTTCCATCTACAAAAGCTCCATTATAGTCAAATATACCTATAGCACTTCCTAATCCAATGATTGCTACAATTGCTCCACTTCCAAGTAATACATGAAGTATCGTTCTTTTATTTTTTTCATGATCTTGAGTAAAATCTCTTACTAATAAATAAATGATATAGTAGTTTGCATATTTTAAAAACTCACCTATTGCAAGTCTTGTATTTACTCCATAAAAAATAGAGATAAAATACATACCTACAATACAAAGTCCTAATAAATCTGGTATGGATCTTAATATTTTTTCATCTGATTTGATCTTTGTATATAACCATATAGTCGCTAATAAAAATGAAAATATATGGGTAGGTAAAAGCTCTTTTTCAAAGAACAATCCTCTGAAAAAGGGTGGATAAAATAATAATATACATAATAATCCAAATAGTATTCCGCCTTTAGAACTTTTGTTTATATTCATTCTATTTTTTGATTTTGTAGTCATAACTACCTCCAAAAGAATCTTCTTTATTTTGCATCTACTTTGGTACTTTCCCAATATGCTTTGAAAAACGCTACAAATACTCCGATCATAAGTCCTAATACTAAAGCAATAGCTACATTTAGAGCTTTTCTAGGTTCTACTGGATGCTTTGCTTCAAGAGCTGGTGATGAGATGACTACACTAGATTCTCCTAAATCTGCTTTGTCTATCAAATCAATTTGCTCATTTTTTTGAACCAATGCACTATATGTGTTGTTGATCACTTCTAGTTTTGCATTTAATCTTTTTTTCATAGCATTTTGTTTTAAATCATTTTCATCTAATACTTCTATTTGTTTATTCATTTCATCTAATTTTTTTTCTTCTACTTGAATAATTTGTCCTAAATAATCTTTCATTTTTTTTGTATATTCTTGATTTTGCTGACTAATATCTTTTACTATTTCTTTTCCTACTGCATTTGCAATATCTGCTGCTACTTTTGAATCATTATTTTTCACTTTGATCTCAATCATATTTGTCTTTTCAATGGCAGTTGCTTCAATTTGTCCTTGTAGTCCTTGTACTGTATAAATTTCTTCATCTAGTTTTAATTGTTCTATTACTTTTTTTAATATATACGGACTCTTCATTTGTGCAATGACACCTTCTACAGTAGTAGTAGGGTATTTAAATAATGAGTCAAACATAAAAGATATATCTCTTTCTACGTCTTTGTTGGCATACTTTAGTGCTTCTGAAATCTCTGTTTTTTCTCCATCTGATAATACTACATTTGTATTTGATGTATTAAAGGTTGTTACTGGATTTACATTTGTAATTGACATGGTTGTTGCTGACTCATATTGAGGATCTAGCACAAAAAAACTTATCATTCCACTTAAAAGTACCATAATCATTGTAATCGAAAAAATGATTTTTTTCCCTTTTAATAATATTTCTATTATTTCTCTTAAACTAATTTCCTCATATTGATTTGTATTTTGTTGTTCCATTTTTTATTCCTCCGTATTTTTATTTTCAATTATCGCAAACTTAATTGTAGCTTTTGCTGCTACTTCATCTTCCACATAAGCTACAGCTTCCCCTTTTCCCATACCACGTCTTAGACTTACCATATTGACTTCGATCTTTAGTGTATCTCCTGGAACTACTTGTCTTCTAAATTTAGCATCATCAATTCCAGTAAATACTGCAAGCTTTCCTTTGTTTTCTTCCATTGAAAGAACAGATACTGCTCCTACCTGTGCCATAGCTTCTACCATAAGTACTCCTGGCATGATAGGGTTTCCTGGAAAATGACCTTGAAAGAAAGGTTCATTGATGGTTACATTTTTAATTCCTACTGCTCTTTTTCCTGGCTCCATTTCTACAATTTTGTCTACTAATAAAAATGGATATCTATGGGGAATAATATTTTGTATTTCTATGTTATTTAACATTTTTTTCTCTCCTTTATTTTATGTACTCTTTTTATTTTACAGTAATATACAAAGAGTTTCAACAAATGATACGATTTTGTAAATATTTCATATTTCCTACCAAATAAAAAAGAGCTAGCTTGATCCCTAACTCTTCTTACTTCTACATTTTTTAATTCATTCCTTTATTATCTTTGTTGGATATTTTTGTTGTATTGGGATAATTGTGCATACATTTGCTTTGCAAGTCCCATGCCTTCTCCTTTTGCTACTTCTTCAGATAATTGTTCATCTAACATTCCTTCAAATATTTCTCTTCCATGACTTTTTTGTATAAAGCTATCTGTTTGAATAGTATTTCTCATATTTTTAAGTAGCATATTTAAAAATACAGATTCAAATTGTTTGCACACATCCATTAATTTTTCTTCATCTTTATTTTCTTGTGCTTTTTTAAATGTTTCTTCAAAAGATTTTTCTTCTACTTTTGTTTTTTGTGATTGAACTGGATTCATAGAATATGAAGAAATAGGATTAATATTCATATCTTCTCACCTTATCTTCTTAAGTTATTAGCTTGTTCTAACATTTGGTCTGCTGTTTGAATGGACTTTGAATTAATTTCATACGCTCTTTGTGCTGTAATCAGTTTTACCATCTCTTCTACTACTTGTACATTAGAAGTTTCTAAAAAGCCTTGTTTGATATTTCCGCCTTCTCCCTCTTCAGCTTCTACCGCTTCTCCTGATGCAGTAGTTTGCCTATATAGATTCCCTCCTATGGCTTCTAATCCTGAAGGATTTGCAAATTGTGAAAGATTGATTTGTCCAATCTCCTCCCACTCGTTTTCTCCTTCTCTTTTTACATTAATCATTCCATTAGCAGAAACAGAAATATCTTTTACATCTTCCCCTAATTCTATATCTCCTGCATCACATTGAACAAAATATCCTTCTGATGTTACCACTCTTGCTTCATTATCTTCTACACTTAATTTAAAGCTACCATCTCTTGTATAAAATAAATTGTCATTTTCATCTCTTACGGTAAAAAATCCATTCCCATCAATGGCTAAATCTAATGAATTGTTCGTTTGCTCTAAATTTCCTTTTGTAAAACTACGAAGAGTAGCAACAGGCATAACTCCATGTCCAATTTCAAGGTTAACAGGTCTACCTTGTCCATCTTGTATGTTTTTACTATTTAATTGCTCATACAAAAGGTCTTGAAACTCTACTCTTTGTTTTTTAAAGCCTACTGTATTTACATTGGCTAAGTTATTGGATATGGTATCTACATTTAATTGTTGTGCTTTCATTCCTGATGCAGCCGTCCAAAGTGCTCTCATCTTTTTCCCTCCATTTTGTCTTATTCTTTCAATCAAACTTCATAGATTTATTTCAAACTATTCGTTTTTCTTTTATGAAAACTAAATATTCTAACTCCATCAAACTTTTACTTAATAGATTGATTAAAAAATAAGCTGTTACTTATAATAGATTTTACAAGAAAACATATTCTAAACTATTAACTTTTCTTTTATGAAAACTAAAAATATAACGAACGACTTAAAAAAATTTTTCTAGAAAATCTGCTAGTTGAATAGCATCATCCACCTAATAGATTTATTTAAAAATAGATTGTGACTTATAATAGATTTTACAAGAAAACTTATTCTAAACTATTAGTTTTTCTATTATGAAAATAAAAAGTATAGCGAATGACTTAAAAGAATTTTTCTAGAAAATCTGCTAGTTAAATAGCATCATCCACCTAATAGATTTATTAAAAAATAGATTGTGACTTATAATAGATTTTACAAGAAAACTTATTGACATCTATTAGTTTTTCTATTATGAAAATAAAAAGTATAACGAATGACTTAAAAGAATTTTTCTAGAAAATCTGCTAGTTGAATAGCATCATCCACCTAATAGATTTATTTAAAAATAAGCTGTTACTTATAATAGATTTTACAAGAAAACTTATTGACAGCTATTACAAAATCCGTAAAAACAGCAGGAGGCTGTTTTAGCAACTACTGACACGATGTCAGATTAGATGCGTTAGGATTTTTAAAATAGATGGAAATACTAGTTTTCTAAAAGCTATTATAGAAACACTATTTTTTTATAAATCTATATTCTATACCTTTCCAACCTCATTAACAGCCTTCCCTAAAGTATCATCATAAGCTTTAATAACCTTTTGGCTAGACTCATAATTTCTAAAAATACCAATCATCTCTACCATTTCCTTGATCGGATCTACATTAGATTTTTCTAAGAATCCCTGAAGAATTTTACCTTCAAATGGAATTTCCTCCGCTTGGGCATCTTCTGCAATCTTATAAAGATTCATTCCTTCTTTTCGCACGTCTCTAATATTTTTAATATCTGTCATAGCAAGCTTGTCCACAAACTCTCCATCTGCCATGATCTGACCATTTTCATCAATGGCAACATCTCCTCCATTGATATAGATCGGTCCATTTTCTCCAACCACAACATGTCCATCTTGGGTAACTAATTGATGCTGATCATTTAATACCAAGCTTCCTGATCTTGTATATCTTAATCCATCAGGTGTCTCAATCTTAAAAAAGCCTTTGCCCTTTATACCTAAATCCAAATTATTTTCAGTCTCATAAAGTTGTCCCTGATCATAATTGATTTGAAGCTGATCTAATTTTACTCCAGCATTTAAAGTCCCAATCACTCCAGGCGGAGTCATCATAATGAGTCCATCCACTATATTTCCACCTGCTAATACCTGTCCACGTTCATTAACTTGCAATGCTCCATTTTCTGCTTTTATAGGACCTCTATTTCCTAGTATAAGATAACCTGCTTTTGTATCTCTGTTTCCATTATTATCTAAAGTGTAAGTACTTAGGTACCCATCTTCATTGACAGTGCATTTTACACCTTTTTCATAACTTATTCCATGAGGAGTTTGAATACGTATAAATCCACCTTTTGTGTTTATTTCATATGCTCCGTTTTCTTCTTTTACTTGTGTTCCTTCAAATGTATCTAAATTTTGAAAAGGATTACTTCCGTTTATCTTTTTAATAAGCACTTCTGGAAAAGATTCAGTCACTACCACATCTTTTTTATAACCTGTAGTATTAATATTTGCAATATTATTTGTAATCACATCTAACTTTTTATCATTGGTCTGCATAGCAGAAGTAGCCGTATAAAGTCCTCTGAGCATTGTGTCACTCCTTTATATACACATATATACATAGATTTTCTTTTTATAGTATCGACACTTCATCCTTAAAACTTTAATCCTAATTTTTATTTACTTAGTCACCGTTTTTGTTTTGTGCATTATAAATTGAAAAAGATATAAAAATAAGGAACCATTATTGAGAATTTGTGAAAATATAGAATAAGCGAGAAAATGATTAGCATTACACTGTTTGAGCATAGCGAGTTTGTAATGCTATTTTCGATCGTTTCTTTATATTTTCCAAATTTGAAAATTTAGTGACGTTTTTTATAACTTTATCTACAAGCTATACTAGAAACTCTAGTAGTTTTTATTTTGTACACTTTACATTGAAAAAGACATAAAAATAAGGAACAATTATTAAGAATTTTATTGTAAAACTTATATAAAAATAAAATCTAATAAAATAATTTTAGCCTACAGGCTTATTATTTTATCAGATTTTATTTGGAATCTATCTTGATTTTCTAAATTGTTTACTACTCATCATGCTTTTTTCAAGAACTTGTAAAGACTCAAGTGATGCTCCTGTTCCCTTTGCCACACACTCAATAGGATCTTCTGCAATATAAGTAGGAATTCCTGTTCTTTCCTCAATCAGCTTATTGAGTCCATCAAGGAGTGACCCTCCTCCTGTCATGACAATTCCTCTATCACTAATATCTGCTGCAAGCTCTGGTGGAGTTCTCTCAAGAACAGAATGAACTGCATCTGCAATAGCCATTACAGGCTCCTCTAGTGCATAATACATCTCCTCAGAAGTTACTTTAAGTGTTCTAGGAAGTCCTGACACCAAGTCTCTTCCTCTACACTCCATAGTTTGAAGCTTTGTCTTTGGATAAGCAGTTCCAATATTCATTTTTAAATTTTCCGCTGTTCTTTCTCCTATTAATAAATTATGTTTTTTTCTCATATACCGTACAATAGCTTGATCAAATTTATCTCCTGCACTTTTTATAGATCTATTGGCTACTACCCCTCCTAGAGAAATAACTGCTATATCTGCAGTACCTCCTCCAATATCTACTACCATATTTCCATCAGGCTTGGATATATCAAGTCCTGCCCCGATAGCTGCTGCAATAGGTTCCTCAATTAAATATGTAATTCCCCCACCAGCCTCTGTTGTAGCTTCAATGGCTGCTCTTTTTTCTACTTCTGTTACTCCACTTGGTACACAAACAATAATTTTGGGTTTGAAAAGTTTTCTTTTTCCACAAGTTTTATGGATAAAATATCTAAGCATTCTCTCTGTTACTTCATAATCAGAAATAACACCATCCTTTAATGGTCTAATGGCCACAATGTTTCCTGGTGTCCTTCCAAGCATTTTTCTTGCTTCTTCTCCTACTGCCAAAAGCTTATTTGTATTTTTATCAATGGCTACTACTGAAGGTTCTTTTAGTACAATCCCCTTCCCTTTTATAAATACTAAAACACTTGCTGTTCCTAAGTCAATCCCAACTTCCATTCCTAATCCAAACATATTGATCTCCTTCCATCCTATATCAATAAAACTCTATTTCCATATTATCGTCATTTCCTTAATTGCTAATTTTTAAAAAGTTTGTTTCATTTAGGATAAATTTGTCACATCAACTTAAGTATATTCTATATAAATCTTATAAATCCTTTTATTTTTTAAAGATTTTTCCATTCATTTTTTGAAATTCATTTTTTGTTCTATGAAATAGAAAAGGTGCATATTATGTATCAAAGGCCTTAATAAAGGGGGGTTCACAATTGAAAGATTATATAGAAGAAAGAGCAATGGAAATAGCTGAATACATCATAAATGAAAAAGCTACTGTTCGCCAAACTGCTAAAGTCTTTGGTGTAAGTAAGAGTACTGTACATAAGGATGTTACCGAACGCCTTCCTAAGATAAACCCTCTAGTAGCACATCAAGTAAAAACTATATTGGATAAAAATAAAGCAGAAAGACATATACGAGGTGGTAAAGCAACTAGGATGAAATATAAAACAACTCATGAATAATTCAAGAAAATAAATAAAACAGGGATTTTCCCTGTTTTATTCTTTTTTGATTGGAAGGAATGGAGATGGATCTATAGTTTTTCCATCTACCAATATTTCAAAATGAAGATGGGGTTCTTCAGAACTTTCAAATAAAGCAGTTTTTCCTATTCCACTAATAACCTGTCCTTTTCTTACTAGATCTCCTACTTTTACCATTTCTGTAGTGCTTAAATTAGCATATCTAGTAATGACATCATCATCATGGGATATAGTAATCATAGTCCCTAGTTTTGGATCCTCTGTAATTTCTACAACTTTGCCTTTTAAAGCAGCTACAACTGGTGTATTTAGGGGGGCTATTAAGTCTATTCCATCATGAGTAGTGTATTGTTCTAATGTCTTTGAATATACAAGCTTTTCTGCTGCATAATCCATACCTTTTTTCCCTTTTACAGGAAGGGCTATGCTTTCTATTTTTTCTTCTTTGGACTCTTCTTTTACATCCTCTTTCACTATATTTTCTTTTACTGGTTTTGATTCTATAATTTGAGTCTGGTCTTTCTCAGCAGAAACTTGTTGTGGTTCATTCACACTTTCTATGACGCTAGCTGATTCCTTTTCATCTGTCTGCCAAAAATCGTCCATTTCTTCTGTCATAGATGGCTCTTTGACTTCCTCTTTAGGAACTTGATCTATATGTTCCTTTGTTACCCATGCAGATACAGTTCCTACAATACATACACATAGAAATAGAATAATATAAAAGCCTTCTTTACTCCATACTTTTTTTGTGAATTTTTTCATATTCTCACCTCCATCTAGTATTCTTGCCACCTAGATGGATTTCATACATCAGAAATACACATTTTTATTTGAGTTTTTCAATTTCTACTCCTACATAATAATGCTTTAATATATCTTCAAAAGAATATCCTTCTTTGGCCATTCCATTAGCTCCCCACTGACTCATACCTACTCCATGACCATACCCTACTGTAGTAAATTTCACTTGATCTCCTTGGATATCCATTTTAAAATTTGCTGAGCGGAGGCCAAATAATTCTCTAATTTCTCTACCCTTTAGGATCTTATTTCCTACCTTTATTTTTAAAATCCTTCCTCCTTCACTTCTCTCTACTATTTGTATATCTGTTGAAATGGTAGAAGGTGAAATGATACAATCATTATATTTTTGCTTGATTTTACTTACAAAATCAGAGACAGATATCATTTGGTTATCTGTAAAATGAGGTGCGTCCTTTTCATAAGGACTTTCTACACTTCTAAGATAAGGCACCCATGCAGCAAAAACATCTTCTGAATTTTCCGTTTTTCCGCCACTCGTAGAATGAAACAAAGGTTGATCAATAGGTTTATCATCATAAGTCATAATCATTCCCCTTGTTTCTTCTACAGCTTCTTCTATCTTTGACCAGTAATTGCTCATCCATTGTTCTGACTTTATACTAGTCAACTTTTCTTTAGAAAGCCATACCTGACAATGAACCGTATCACAAAGCTCTGCCTTTGGATGAACTTGATTTCCATTTTTTTTATAAGCATTCATTCTAGACACCGCATAGCTTCTTGCTGCTACCGCTTGTGCTTTTAGAGCCTCCATTTCAAAGGTTGCTGGCATTTCTCCAGATATGACTCCTTTTACATACTCTTCTAAATCTAATGTTTCTACTTTCTTTTCATTTTGTAAATAAACATGAACTTTTTGATCAATTTTTAAAATTTTTTCTTTTGATTTTTGTATAGGAGATTTTTGAATATCACAGCTTTGTATCAAAATCATAGGAATAATAATGATAATTCCTAAAATACTCCCCATCCAAATGAATAAATTCTTCATAAGTTCTCCCCCTTTTGTATCTTCTGTATAATCTACCTCCTACATTTTATGACTATAAAAATATGGATAGAACAACAAAATCGCATGTTGCTTATGCAACATGCGATTTTTTATTCTTCTCTTCTTATTTTTGCTCCTAAAGCCCTTAGTTTATTTTCAATTTCCACATATCCCCGATCAATGTGATATATATCTCCTATTTCTGTAGTTCCCTCTGCTACCATGCCTGCAAGAATCAATGCTGCTCCTGCTCTTAAATCTGTAGCCTTCACTTGGGTTCCCTGAAGTTTGTCCACTCCTTGGACTACAGCACTTCTTCCTTCTATCTTAATATTTGCACCCATTCTTTTGAGTTCTGCTACATGCATAAATCTATTTTCAAAAACTGTTTCAATCACTACACTTGTTCCCTTAGCCACACTCAAAAGTGTCATAAATTGTGCTTGCATATCTGTAGGAAATCCAGGGTAAGGTAATGTTTTAATGTCTGTAGGAATAGCCTTTCTTTTTCCTATGACTCTAATACTATCTGGATTTTCCTCTATTTCTATTCCACATTCTCTAAGTTTTGCAATCATAGGTTTTACATGATCACTTAGACAATTTTCTATGGTTACATCTCCACCACTAAGAGCTGCTGCTACCATGAAAGTTCCCGCTTCAATTCGATCAGGAATCACTGTATGTCTAGTTCCTCCTAATTCTTTGACTCCCTCTATCTTTATAGTATCTGTTCCTGCTCCTTTTATTTTTGCACCTAAACTATTTAAAAAATTAGATAAGTCCACAATTTCAGGTTCTTCTGCTGCATTTTCTATTACAGTTGTTCTCTTTGCCATGGTTGCAGCCATCATAATATTTTCTGTCGCCCCAACACTTGGAAAATCCAAGTAAATTTTATCTCCTATCAATTCTTTTGCTTTTGCCTCTACATATCCATGTCCTACATCAATATGTGCACCTAATGCTTGAAGTCCTTTAAGATGCAAATCAATGGGTCTAGTGCCTATAGCGCATCCTCCTGGAAGAGATATCTTTGCTTTTCCTTTTCTAGCAAGAAGAGGTCCCATTACTAAAAAAGATGCTCTCATCTTTCTGATGAGTTCATAAGGTGCTTCATATTGATCAATATTTGCTGCATTAATTTCTATAGATCCATTTTTCATATTTCTTTTCACTTTTGCTCCTACAGATCCTAAAACTTCACCAATTACCTCTACATCTCTAAGAGCTGGTATATCTTCTAATATACAAGTATCCTGTGCCAATAAAGTTCCTGCTAAAATAGGCAATACAGAATTTTTTGCTCCACTTACTCTGACTTTTCCATATAATGCTGGACTTTTCTCTACAACAATTTTTGCCACATCACGATCCTCCTTTAGCTTCATATTCTTATGCTTGTGGCCTAACTCAAATCAATAACTTATAGCAATAAGTGGTGTTCCTATCCAAATATATGTTTTCTTTTCATAAGAATTATACCTTATTGCCAAATGTATATTTACTTTATTTCCTCCATAGCTTATATGATCTTTTATTTTGTTACTATATCCCGTAGTACTGATCATATTTTGATTTTCAAACTTTTCAACCTCTTTGATTTTTAAATTCTTCATTATATCTTCTATCATTTGATCTTTTGTCTCACGTTCTAATTTTCCCACATAGCTTCCTGTAATGCAAGAGGTAAATGTAGTTGTTCCAAAATAATTTAATACTTTTTTTATCTTTTCTGTTTCCTTATGAATATCTATGACTTCATGATAAACCACATCTACTACTATATTTGTTTCCTTTATATCTTCATTTTTCATAGATTGAATGATCAAAGATATATCTTCTTGATTTCCTTTTTTTCCTTGAATACAAATTTGAGTATTTTGTTCATCTGATGTATTTAGTATTTGTATATCTTTCATCATTAATTCTTTCGAAATAGACAAAGCCATTTTTTCCCCTTGTTTTGGGTCTGTATATTTTCTTATACTTGTATGACCATTGAGATTGATCTGTTCTAAATTCCCCTTAGACATTTCAAAAGCTTTTAAAATTCCCTCTTCTTTTGTAAAAGCATCTGTATGATTCATAGTCAATGTAAAACATATTCCAAATATAAATGAATAAAGACAAATCTTTTTTATCATTTTTTTCAAAATCTCATCTCCCTTGAAAATAGAAAGGGAAGAGAATTTATTATCAAATATGTTAAAGGGGGACGAAAACATATTTTAAAACTTCTCTCTTCCCTTGTTATTAAAAGTATTGACTGAGAGAGATGAGAATATACATTTTTTAAAATTTTTTTAATCCTTTTTTGTACGCTCACAAACTTCACACTTTATTCCCATCAATTGATCTAAAAAATTAATTTCTTTAAATTCATCTGCAAAAAAAGAAGCATCCCTTTGTAAAACTTCCATATGCTTTTTACATATTTTTTTATTTCTAATATTTAAAAATTCTTTTGGTAAAGAAGGAATTTTATCCATAAGTACATTTTCTTCATCTACTGCATCATCATTTGCAAGTACTAATGCAATTTTTCCTCTTGTCTCTCCCATATCTACTGTTTTGTAATCTTTTTTGAATTCTTTAGATAGATCCATAAATTCTTCTGCAATATCTAATCTTACACTATTTTCAATAATAATTTTTTGTACTCTTTCATCTTTACATTTTTCTTTGATTACTTTTATGGCTTCTTCTTGATAAATTTGATCATAAGTTAAAGCAAATACTACTCTTTCTCTAAATTCTCCAAGCCAAACTTTCTTTTCATCTGCCTTTATTTCAGGTGTTCCAATCACTCCATATTGTACATATTTCTCCAAATCATTATTGGTCATAAAAAATCCTCCATATTTTAAAAATTATTATTACTTTATTATGTATCCATTTATAGTCATTGCATTTTTTTTATTAGTTATTCATATAAAAAATAAAAGACTTTCAATTGAAAGTCTTAAATAATCAAATCCAAACTCACTATTTGTTCCGTATGTCATATCACATCTATAAGTTTTCTTTTTCTCCTGTATGTTCATTTGACTTTGAATAATTCCTACAGAAAGCCCTAAAGACTCATGATTTAGGATAGGTTTAAATCATAGTAACTGTTCCTGTGATTCTTCCTATTTTATAGCTTTTAATTTTGCTATGTCATTCCAATTTTTTGAGGTTACTAATTCAACAGCACTTAAATCCTCTTTTATTGTATCTAATTTTACATTAACTTCTGTTCTAAATTCAGTTAAATCAGCAGTTTGTTCATAAACTGTTTCTATTTTATTGCTTATATTATCAAGTTTGTGATTTATTTCATTTCTAAACTCTTTATTATCTTCTTGAATTTGTTTTATTTCATTCCTAAACTCTTTATTATCTTCTTGAATTTGTTTTATTTCATTCCTAAACTCTTTATTATCTTCTTGAATTTGTTTTATTTCATTTCTAAACTCTTTATTATCTTCCTGAATTTGTTTTATTTCATTTCTAAACTCTTTATTATCTTCCTGAATTTGTTTTAATAATTCTAAAATTTCTTTATCCATATTTTCACCACCATTTATTGTCTTATAAATGAATTATATCACTTTAGCCTATTCTCATCAATATCTCATCGAAAAAACCTCGAAGACAAAACTTAGTTCGCCTACGAGTTTTTTTATTTAAGATAAGTTTGAATCACGATACCTGTCCCTATGATTCTATAATAATTTTTTTAGCTTTTAAAGATTTCATATTCTCCATACATAGATGATGTTTTCCCTGTTCCTATACGTTCCATTGTTTGATCTAATTTATCTATTTTCTTTCCTAATGTATCAAGCATTCCTACAATGACATTTAGCGCATCCTTTAAATCTTGATCCATATATATCCCACCCTTTATTTTGAGTATACCAATTATATCATATTTGTGAAATCAATTCTATTGTGAAATTATTACAATTATTTTTTCTAGTATTTTACACTCAAATAAACCAACCCTACCAAATACTTCTTTTAATCTATGAGGTCTTTTGTTGTCTAGGATAGACTTCAATCATGGTACATGTTCTATTTAATTTTATTCTTTCTAAAAAAATCTCATAGATAAACTAACTTCTTAGTCTTTCTATGAGATCTTTTTTATTTATATCTTTGTAATTTCATCTTATAGTTTAGTTTATTGCATTGATAATTACAGTTACTGCTTCAGCTCTTGTAGCATAATTACTTGGCCTAAAAGTATTATCTTCATATCCACCAACAATTTTTTGAATTGATGCTACCCTAATTGCATCTAATGCCCATAAACTAATTTGATCTTTATCTGTAAAAGAAACATTTCCTATTACTTGATCTAATCCTATAGCTTTTACAACCATAACTGCCATTTGTTCTCTAGTAATTAAATCATTAGCTCCAAAAGTATTCTCATTATATCCACTCACTATACCTTTTGCATAAGCTGTTGAAATATAATCTTTTGCCCAATGATTTTGTGTATCTGTAAATACTTTTCCTGATGTTAATTCTAAGTCAAGTGCTTTTACTAATACTGTAGCAAACTCAGCTCTTGTAATCTTGTTATCTGGTTTAAAAGTTTGATCTGGATATCCACTAATTGCTTTTGTTTTCACTAAATCATTAATAAATGATTCTGCCCAATGTCCTTTTATATCTGTTAGTACATTTACTATTTCTTCTTTTTCTTTTTCTTCTTCTTTTTCTTCTTCAATATTTTTTTCTACAGCTAATACTGCAAACTTTGTAAAATGATCTGTTTGTCCGCTTACCTCTTCAGAAGATTTGTTTACTTTTATATGATCTAATTCTATCCATTTATCAGTTTTTTCATTTAACCAGAAAAGAGATACACCATATTTTTCAAAATCTACTTTAGATTTATCAAAAGGCAATATTAATTTCACTTCTTTTTTAAAATCACCATCTTTATCTTTTGTGATTTCAAATACATCTCCAGCAAATTTTGCATTCTTATTCATAGGTAGTTTAGAAATATTACTTACTTTTTCAATTTTCACTTTAAAGTCTGAACTCATTGCATTAGAAGGAATATCTAGTACAACACCTTTTTCTTTTACAGTCATAGATTCAGATGCTTTTATTGTATTATCAGAGGTTGAAGTACTACTTCCACTACTACTACTTTTACTAGAAGATGATTTTTTTAAAGTTGTACCTTTTATAGTTATTGTATTTGATTCAAATTGCTCAGCATCAATTACTCTTACTCCAAATTTATATATTGTACTTGAACTTAAACCTGTTATTAAATATCCTTTTTCTACTTTTTGCGCTGTCACTTTTTTATCGTTTACTGAAAATTCAAGTTTTTCTCCCGCTTTAAGATTTCTTTCAACTTTTAAAACAACATCATTTCTTCCAATTCTTACAATCTCTAATTTTTCAGGTGCATACACTGCTTCTCCTACTAAAACCGTACTTAAGTTTGTACTAAAAATAACATTGTTTCCACTTCTAATTGCTTCTCTGTATTCCCAACGTCCTGCTCCTCCATCATGAAAACCTGCTACAGCTTTATTTTCTAATTCTTTAGGAATAGGAAGATTCAATTCTACATTTTCTAATTTTGCTAAACCTGTTACTACTACTTTTAAAGCGTTTACAGGTCTATTTACATTCAATTGTGGTTTTTTAATTTCAATAACAGGTTTTTCTCCTTCTCCTAAATTTAGGGCTGGTAATTTTATTTCTATTACTCCTAAATTTTCTATTTCAATTGGTACTATGGCTGGATCAGTTTTTCCATCTTTAACTTGAAGTTTTTGGTCAAGGTCTATTTTACCATTTTCATCAGGTGTTTGCTTGTCTATTACTACAACTTCTTTTTGTTCAACATGTACTGTATATTCTGCTTTTGAATCATCTTTTGCAACTACAGTAATTTTTACTGGATTGCTAAAATCTATTTCCATGTTGTCTGTATATGCTTGGTCTCCTATTGAAACCTTTGTACCTTCTGATGCTTCTATGTATGTTTTCATATTGCTCAAATTTTCTTGTTTATTTACAGCTACTGTAATTTCTTTTTTATCTTCGTCAATTCTTCCTATATATTTATCATTCAGTCTAAATGCTTTTATTGCTTTTTCATTAGAAGGCTTTGTCGGTTGATCAGCTGCTTTTACTATTACTTTTACTTCTGCCATTAGCATGTCATCATTTTTAATATTTCCTTCAAGTATTAATTCACCCTTCAATGTATATGTACCTGTTTGATCTTTTTTGTACCCCTCTGATTGCCATTCTACTTTTATTGATTCTTTGTGTGAATAGTCTTTTTGTCCTGTCTTTTCATCATAAACTTCAAGTGTTACGGTTACTATTTCTGGCAATCCTATATTTTTAAACTCTGTACCCAAATCTACTTCAATATCTTCAATTTCATCTACTGCATATACTTGATCATACACTACCCCTGTTACTGTTTCCTTTGCCTCAGCTGTTATTGGTGATGCCATAGGTAATAAACTAAATACCATAGCTACCACTAACAACATAGCTAAATCACGTTTTTTTTGCTTTCCTACTTTCATTTTTTATCCTCCTTTTTTTATAAAATATCACCTTTCAATTACCTTCTCTCTATTCCTCTCACCTCCTCAAGTATATATCCTGTTCTATTTGTTAATAAAATACAGTATATACATATACTTGTATTTTAACATATATCAGGATTATTTTTTTGTTTTTTTAAAAAATATTCATTTTTTCATATGTTCTTAACATTCAATTTTTAAGTTTGATGAGGTAAATCAGTATATAATTCAAGAGACAGGTATAATGTAAAATTTAAATCACGGTACCTGTCCTTCTGATTTTCAATAAAAAAAATCCTAAACCTTATAAGGTTAGGATTTTTTTATGACTCTTAGTCTTATTTCTGCTTTTTTTAATGCTCTTTGTGCTCTTTTTTTATCTATCTCTTCGCTACCACTTTGAAGTCTTTCCTCTGCTCTTTTTAAAGATTCCTGTGCCCTTTTTTCATCTATTTCTTCTGGCCACTCAGCAGCATCTGTAATAATAGTCGTCTTGTCTTCTTTTATTTGAATAAATCCTCCTGCACAAGTTGCCTCTTTATATTGTCCGTTTTCTTTAATCTTTATGATTCCAATTTGCAGAGGACTTACTGTAGACATGTGATCTTTTAAAATTCCTAGATCCCCTTGTGTAGTTCTAACTACAATTTGCTGTACAGAACCTTCAAAAAACTTTTTATCAGGTGTAACAATTTCAAGTTCAAAGGTTGAAGCCATTTGTATTCACCTGCCTAACTTTCTTTCTTAGCATTCTCAACTGCTTCCTCAATAGTTCCTACATATAAAAATGCAGATTCTGGAACATCGTCATGCTTTCCTTCAAGAATTTCTCTAAAGCCTCTGATTGTTTCTTTAAGAGGCACATATTTTCCTTGCATTCCTGTAAATTGCTCTGCAACACTGAATGGTTGAGATAAGAATCTTTGCATTTTTCTTGCACGAGATACTACAAGCTTGTCTTCATCAGATAATTCATCCATTCCTAGGATTGCAATAATATCTTGAAGCTCTTTGTATCTTTGTAGTACTTCTTGTACTTGACGAGATACTCTATAGTGTTCCTCTCCTACAATAGCAGGGTCCATAATTCTTGATGTAGAATCTAGAGGATCCACTGCTGGATAAATTCCAAGCTCTGATATAGAACGGGAAAGTACTGTAGTTGCATCTAAGTGAGCAAATGTAGTTGCTGGAGCTGGGTCCGTTAAGTCATCTGCTGGCACATATACAGCTTGTACAGATGTAATAGAGCCTTTTTTTGTAGATGTAATTCTCTCCTGTAATGCACCCATCTCTGTAGCTAATGTTGGTTGATATCCAACAGCACTTGGCATACGTCCAAGAAGAGCGGATACTTCTGATCCTGCTTGAGTGAACCTAAATATATTGTCAATAAATAAAAGTACATCTTGTCCTGCTTGATCTCTAAAATATTCAGCCATTGTAAGACCTGTTAGAGCTACTCTCATTCTCGCTCCAGGTGGCTCATTCATTTGTCCAAATACCATAGCAGTTTTATCTATAACTCCTGATTCTATCATTTCATGATAAAGGTCATTTCCTTCTCTGGTTCTTTCTCCAACCCCAGCAAATACAGAAAGTCCTCCATGTTCTTTTGCAATATTGTTAATAAGCTCCATGATAAGTACAGTTTTTCCAACTCCTGCACCACCAAATAGTCCTACCTTACCACCTTTTGCATAAGGTGCGATAAGATCTATTACCTTAATTCCTGTTTCAAATATTTCAGAAGAAGTTTCTTGCTCTTCAAATTTAGGTGCTGCTCTATGAATAGGAAGCTTTTCTTTAGCCTGTGATGGACCTTTTAAGTCAATAGTCTCTCCTAATACATTAAAAAGCCTTCCCAAAGTTTCTTTTCCTACGGGTACAGAAATAGGAGCCCCCATATCGATTGCCTCTGTTCCACGAATTAGTCCATCAGTAGATGACATGGCTATACACCTTACTGTATCATCTCCTATGTGTTGTGCAACTTCTGCAACTATTTTTTTACCTTCCACATGGATTTCAATAGCATTGAGTAGATTCGGAAGGTTCCCTGGCGCAAATTTTATATCCAAAACAGGACCGATAATTTGAACAATCTTTCCCACATGACTTGCCATGTTCATTCACATCCTTTCTTTTGGTAGAGCTATTTAAGGGCTTCTGCTCCACCAACAATTTCAGCAATTTCTTGAGTAATTGCCGCTTGACGTGCTCTGTTATAATGTAGTGTCAATTTTCCAATCATTTCTTCTGCATTATCTGTAGCATTTTCCATAGCTACTCTTCTTGCAGCTTGTTCACTTGCGGCAGCTTCCACCAACGCTCCATAGATGGTACTTTCTATGTACTGAGGAACCAAATATCCTAAAAGTCCTTCAAGAGATGGTTGATAATCTATATACTCAAACTCTTCTTCCTTTTGATCTGTCTTTTCTACACTTAAAGGAAGCAGCTTAATTCTTTCAGGATTTTGAGATACAGTACTGATAAATTTCGTATAAACCAAGTAAACTTCGTCTACCATTTCTTTATCATATAATTTCCTTGCCAGTTCCCCAATCTTTTTTGCATCTGCATAAGTTGGGCTCTCTGATATATGCACAAATTCTCCATCTATTGTATATTTTCTATTTCTAAAATAATCTCTTGCCTTTTGACCAATAGAAATAATAGATGTATTTTCTTGATTGTCCATATTTTCTACTGCTTTTTTTATGGAATTGACATTATATCCACCACACAAGCCTCTATCCCCAGTAATGACAATGTAACAGCTTTTTTTGACTTCTCTTTGAGTCACATAAGGATGTCTTATTCCATTACCTTTTGAAAAAATATCTTTTACAGTTTTTTGAATGGTTTCAAAATAAGGTCTTGAGGTGTCAGCTTTTTCTCTAGCACGTCTTAATTTTGCAGAAGATACAAGCTCCATCGCTTTTGTAATCTGCTTTGTATTATTTACACTCTTGATTCTTCTTTTAATATCTCGCATACCCATTCCTGCCATGTATTCACCTCCATACAATGGGGTCTATATGATCTTTGCTACTTAAAACTTTTTATAAAGGATTCTATGGCGGATTTTAGCTTTTCTTCTAATTCATTTTCAAGCTTTCCAGTACTTTTTATTTCTTTTCCTACTTCTGGATGGTTCTGATCCATAAAATCAATAAATTCAGATTCAAATCTTTTTACTTCTTTTACTGGAATTTCTCTTAAATATTTGTTTATGGCTGCATAAATAACCATTACTTGATGCTCAACCTTCATAGGAGCATATTGAGGTTGCTTTAAGATCTCCATAAGTCTTTCTCCTTGCTCCAATCTCTCTCTTGTATCTTTATCAAGTTCTGAACCAAATTGAGCAAATGCTGCAAGTTCTCTATATTGAGCAAGCTCCAATCTAATTTTTGATGAAACTTTTTTCATAGCTTTAAGCTGCGCATCTCCTCCAACTCTGGATACAGAGATTCCTGAGTTTACTGCAGGTCTTTGTCCTGCAAAGAAAAGCTCTGATTCTAAGAAAATCTGACCGTCTGTTATGGAAATTACATTTGTTGGAATATAAGCAGATACGTCTCCTGCTTGAGTCTCAATGATTGGTAAGGCAGTTATTGATCCTCCACCTAAATCATCATTTAATTTGGCAGCACGTTCTAGTAGTCTACTATGAAGGTAGAATACATCTCCAGGATAAGCTTCTCTTCCTGGTGGACGTTTTAGTAATAAAGACATGGCACGATATGCAACCGCATGTTTTGAAAGATCATCATAAATAATAAGTACATCTTTTCCACTATGCATAAACTCTTCACCCATGGCACAGCCTGCATAAGGTGCTATATATTGAAGGGGTGCTAATTCACTAGCAGTAGCAGATACGATAATGGTATAATCCATTGCCCCATGATTTTGTAGAGTATTTACAATTTGAGCTACTGTTGATTTTTTTTGACCAATAGCGACATAAATACATATTACATTTTCTTCTTTTTGATTAAGTATTGTATCAATTACAATAGCAGTTTTTCCTGTTTGTCTATCTCCGATAATCAACTCTCTTTGACCACGTCCAATAGGAGTCATGGCATCTATAGCCTTAATTCCTGTTTGTAATGGTTGATGAACAGATTTTCTCTCTATAACTCCTGGAGCATTTGTTTCAATAGGTCTATATTTTTGAGTTTGTATAGGGCCTTTTCCATCAATAGGTT
Source organism: Inediibacterium massiliense (assembly GCF_001282725.1). NCBI lineage: Bacteria > Bacillati > Bacillota > Clostridia > Peptostreptococcales > Thermotaleaceae > Inediibacterium > Inediibacterium massiliense. The sequence continues at coordinate 49,625 of NZ_LN876583.1, forward strand.
GACCTAGAGAGTTTACAACTCTTCCAATCAATGCATCCCCTACAGGTACTTCTACAATTCTTCCTGTTTGCTTTACAGTGTCTCCTTCTTTGATGTTTTCATCAGATCCTAAAAGTACACATCCTATGTTGTCTTCTTCTAAGTTTAGGGCCATTCCATAGACTTCATGAGAAAACTCCAAAAGCTCTCCAGCCATACATTTTTGTAGTCCATGAATTCTTGCAATTCCATCGCCCACCTGAATAACAGTTCCTATATCTGTTGCTTCTAATTTATTTTCATATCTTTTAATCTGCTCTTTAATTACTGAGCTTATTTCTTCAGGTCTGAGATTCATTTTTTATCACCGCCTAAACGATTATTTGCGTAAGTTCTTTTTTTAGTTGATCCAAACGATTTTTAATTGTATGATCAATCACTCGATCTTCTATTTTCACGAAAACTCCACCTATGATGGATGAGTCCACTTCATTCTTAAGTGTCACCTGACTTTTCGTAATGGTAGAAAGTTTTTCTTCTATGGTAGCTTTATATTCATCCTTTAATGGTATAGCTGTAATAACTACCCCTTCTACTTGATTATAATGCTTGTTTACAAGATTTTTGTATTCTTTGTTAATACCTTCTAAAGCAGTAGTTCTATTTTTATCTACAAGAATTTTTAAAAAGTTCATTACTTCTTTACTGATTTGATTTTTAAATACATCCTCTATCATTTCTTTCTTTTCTTCTTTACTCATTTGAGGTGTATTATATAATATAGAAAACTCTTGATAAGTTTTGAAAGTTTCTACAATAAAAGATAATTCTTCCCTATATAAGTCCAACCCATTCATCTCAGTGGCTACTTCAAATAAAGCTTGAGCATAGGTTTTTTCAATTAGTTTTGCCATTTGGCATCTCCTACCTCATCTAAAAAATCTTGGATTAATTTTTGATGATTTTCTTCTTTTAAGTTTTCATTTACAATTTTACCAGCAGCCATAACTGCAAGGGAAGCCACTTCATCTTTTAATGTATGAATTAATTTTTCATGTTCTCTTTTTGTTTCTTCTTGTACTCTTTTCATTACTTTAGAAGCTTCTTCTTCTGCTTCTTTTACGATGGAAGAAGCCCTTTGTTCCGCTTTTTTAGAAGCCTCCTCTATCATTTTTCTTCCCTGTTGTTCTATTGAATCTATTCTTCCTTGATATTCTTTTTTCATCTCATCTGCAAATTTATTTTTCTTTTCTGCTTCTTCAATAGACTTTACAATATTGTTTTGTCTATTTTCCATAAATTCTTTTACGGGTTTAAAAAGTAACTTTTTAAGTACTATATACAATATGAATGTATTTAACAATTGAAGTACTAATGTCCATCCATGTAATGATACTAATCCCATAATTCTTTAGCGCCTCCTTTCTAGTAGGTCCTTTGTTTTAAATCATTATCCCAAAAGCTTAACTAGTGGATTTGCAAACAATAAAATTAAAGCAACGATTAATCCATAAATACCTGTTGTCTCTGCTACAGCAGCACCAAGTAACATAGTTCTTATAATATCTCCTTGAGCTTCTGGTTGTCTTCCAACTCCTTCAGCCCCTTTACCTGCTGCATACCCTTGTCCAATTCCAGGTCCTATCCCTGCGATCATAGCAAGACCTGCTCCAATTGCTGATGCTGCTAATATTAATGCTTTTCCTGTAATAGGTTCCATTATGTATTCCTCCTCTTAATTTTTATCATTTTTATTTTTTGTTTCTAACCTAAAAGCTTTAATAATGGATTTGCAAATAGTAACAATAAAGCAATAATCAAGGCATAAATCCCTGTTGTTTGGGCTACTGCTTGACCTAGCAACATAGTCTTTATGACAGTAGATTGAAGCTTTGGCCTTCTTCCAACTGCTTCAGCTCCCTTTCCTGCTGCATATCCTTGTCCAATTCCTGGTCCTATCCCTGCAATCATAGAGATTCCTGCTCCAATTGCTGATGCTGCTAGTACAAATACACTTCCCTTTTGACTTACTAATGGATTTCCAAAAAGCATAATCAGTGCTACAACTAAGGATAAAATCCCTGAAGTCTCTGCAATCCCTGCTCCTAAAAGCATTACCATAGTAGATTGGTTAGAATCTTTAGGATTCATACTTGTAGCTTCAGCAGCTTTACCTGCTGCATACCCTTGTCCAATCCCAGGTCCTATTCCTGCTATAACTGCAAATCCTGCTCCTATAGCAGAGGCTGCTAAAATAACAGCTTTTGTATCAAAGGATGCAATCCAATTTAAAAATTGTATCATAAAATTGGCATTTTCCATTTCTTCACCTCCCTTTTTCAGTGGAGTATTAATCCATAGCCATGGAGACAAATACCATTGTCAACATTGTGAAGATAAATGACTGCAATATTCCTGAAAACAAATCAAAATAAAGATGAAATGGTGCAGGAATTGCGGCTTGAAGTATTGGTATACTGATTCCAAGTTTTGTACTAAAAGCTCCTAAAGCCCCATACAAAAGGCTCATGATAATAACTCCTCCTACAATGTTTCCAAACAAACGAAATGCTAAAGAAACAGGAGTTGCAAGTTCTCCAATCACATTTAAAGGAGTCATTACAACGAATGGTTCTGTAAATCCTTTTAAGTAAGTTCCTACACCTTTACTTTTCATTCCAAATCCATGAATCATACAAAAAGTAATAAGCGATAAACCTAATGTAGTATTTACATCTGCTGTAGGAGGTCTAAATCCAAGAAGTCCTGATAGATTTGCACATGCAATAAACAGCATAATAGTTCCTATGTAAGGTGCAAAACCAATTTTATCGTCTCCCATAGTCTGTCCTGTGAGACTATAAATTCCATCTACCACAAGTTCTATAAAATTTTGCATTCCTTTAGGTATTTTCTCAAAATTTCTTGTGGCTAGATAAGAAATTATGATTAAACCTGCCATAATAATCCAAGTAGTAGTCACTGTTTCTGTTACAGGAATTCCTCCAGGTAGTGTAAATACAATATTTGGTCCAAATCCTCCTTCCACTATTATTCCTCCTTTCTTGCAAAAATTTTTTTATAAAATGATAAATCATTAAATAGATTTGTAACTAATATAACACATTTTATCATTACTAAACCTATTATTACCCCAATGATATGTAAATAATCAGCACGAATAGATACAAAAATTACTACTCCATTGATCAAGTACCGAATATAATATTGGCTTGCTGTATACACTTGAGCTTTTCTTGGATCCATAAAAGCTGCTTTTTCTAAAGTAATGGCTAAAGCTCTGAAATTTAACATACCAATAGCCGTTCCAAATACCAAGCCTAATATCATAGATTGAGGATGTTTTAAAAAAATTGCAAACCCAACATTTAAACCAATCATAACCATTGTGGTATATGTAAAAATTTTTTTTTGTACTGCCCATGTATGTCCCAAGGAGTCACTTCCTTTCTACTGAGTGCCTCATATTTACCATTTGTAGACTTTTGAAGTATCCAAAGGTTTTCGTGGCCGATTTCTAATGAATTGAAATATTGTGAAACTTTTAACTAAAAATTTTTACTTGTTTTTAAAATCTCTCATGACCATTTTATAAACATGTAAAAAAGATGTGCCTATCCCTAAAATAATACAAATCAATAAAAATATAAAATTTGTTTTAAATTTTGCATCTAACCAATTTCCAGCATATACACCTGCAAGGATTGGAATGACCATGCTGATGCCTATTTGTGTAATTAATGTTATATTCTTCATAATGTGAAAAGTCGATCTTCTCATAAAAAAAAATCCTTCCCCTTATATCATTATATCATCTATCGGGAAATATACAAGCATATATATTTATTACCCATTATAATTTTGTACAATTTTATTATACCATTTTTCTACTTTTTTAGTATATATTCAATAAAAATTCCCAGTTGTATACATCCATACAACTGGGAATTGATTATATTTCCATATTTTTTAAATCATCAGCAATGATTAACTTTGCTTCTGTAGCTTCTTGTACTTGTTCTATTGTATATTCTGGGTTGATTTCAGTTAAAACAATCCCTTTATCTGTTACTTCCATAACTCCCATTTCTGTAACAATCATATCTACTTGTCCTGCTGCTGTAAGTGGAAGATTACATTCTTTTAATATTTTTGCTTTTCCTTTTGCAGTATGTGTCATAGAAATGATTACTTTTTTAGCTCCTACTACAAGGTCCATAGCTCCACCCATACCTGGTACCATTTTTCCCGGAACCATCCAATTTGCTAAATTTCCTTTTTCATCTACTTGTAATGCTCCAAGTACTGTAGCATCTACATGTCCCCCTCTGATGATTCCAAAAGATACTGAACTATCAAAGAAAGCTGCACCTGGTACTACTGTTACTGGTTGTCCACCAGCATTTACTAAATCTTTATCTTCTTTTCCTTCTTCTGGTACGGATCCTAATCCTATAAATCCATTTTCAGATTGAAACATTACATCCATATCTTTTGGAATAAAGTTCGCTACCATAGTAGGAAGACCTATCCCTAGGTTTACAACGTCTCCATCTTTTAATTCTTTTGCAACTCTTCTAGCAATAATTTCTTTTGCATTCATTTTCTACACCTCCACCATATAATCTACAAATAGTCCTGGAGTCATAACATCACTTGGGTCAATTTCTCCAACTTCAACGATTTTTTCTGCTCCTACAATTACTAGATCTGCTGCAGTAGCCATAAGTGGATTAAAGTTTTTTGTTGCTTTATTAAAATATAGGTTTCCCTTTTTATCTGCAATAGAAGCTCCAATTAAAGCAATGTCTGCTTTTAATGGTTTTTCTAATAAGTATTCTTCTCCATCTACTTCTACTTTTTGTTTTCCTTCTTCAACAATAGTTCCTACTCCTGTTTGTGTTAATACTCCACCTAAACCATTTCCGCCTGCTCTAATTCTTTCAGCTAAAGTTCCTTGAGGAGTCAATTCAACTTCAAGTGTTCCTGCATTCATTTGATTTCCTGCTTCTGGATTTAATCCAATGTGAGAAGCAATCAATTTTTTTGCTTGCTTGTTGATTAATAATTTTCCAATTCCTCTATCAGGCCAGCCTGCATCGTTTCCAATAATTGTTAAATTTTTTAATCCCTTTTCTACTAAAGCATCCATAAACTTTTCTGGTGTTCCAGCTGCCATAAATCCACCTATCATAATTGTCATTCCATCTTTAATATGACTCATAGCTTCTTCTAATGTTACTATTTTATTCACAAAATACACCTCCATTAATTACTCATGCCCAGCCCTTACCATTTTATCATAACTAAATAATTTTTGGACATTTTTTTTAAATCTTTTTAATATAATGTCCACTTTTGTAGATTTTTATATTTTAAAGTATTTTTTTATATGTTCAACTATTCTACAAGATGCTTGCCCATCTCCATAAGGATTCACTGCATTGGCCATTTGTTCATAATATTCTTTGTCATGAATCAATGTAGAAGTAAGATCATAAATTTCTTTTTTTTCAACTCCTACCATTTTTACTGTTCCTGCCTTTACTGCCTCTGGTCTTTCTGTTTCTGTTCTAAGAACTAGTACTGGTTTTCCTAAAGATGGAGCTTCTTCTTGAATTCCTCCTGAATCTGTCAAAATCAAATAAGATTTTCCTATTAAGTTTGCAAAAGGTTCATAATCTAATGGTTCAATCAGATGTACCCTTTCTACATCTCCTAAAATTCCATAAGCCAACTCTCTTACCTTTGGATTTAAATGGACTGGAAACACTACTTCTACCTCTTCATTTTCAAGAACAATTTCTTTTACAGCTGTAAAAATATTTTCCATAGGCTTTCCTAAATTTTCTCTTCTATGACTTGTTAATAATATAACTTTCTTATTTTCATAATCAATTTGATTTAGTCTTTCATCTTCAAAGTGATAATCAGGACGAACTACTTGAAGAAGTGCATCAATTACAGTATTTCCAGTAATTATAATTTTTTCTTTTTCTATTCCTTCTTTTAGTAGATTTTCTTCATTTCCCTTTGTAGGAGAAAAATGAATATGACTCAGTCTTCCTGTCAAGCTTCTATTCATTTCCTCAGGATAAGGAGAATACATATTATGGCTTCTTAGTCCTGCTTCTACATGTCCTACCTTTACCTGCTGATAAAAAGCTGCCAAGGCTCCTGCAAAAGTAGTGGACGTATCGCCATGAACTAAAATCATATGAGGCTTTACTTCTTTAATTACACCTTCAAGTCCCATAAGGGCCCTTGTAGTAATTTCTCCTAAGCTTTGTCCTGCTTTCATAATATTTAAATCATAATCTGGTGTAATATCAAATAAAGAAAGAACCTGATCAAGCATCTGTCTATGCTGTGCTGTCACACATACGATAGATTCTATTTTTTCATCTTTTTCTAAAGCTTTTACTACAGGAGCCATTTTAATAGCTTCTGGTCTTGTCCCAAATACAGACATTATTTTTAATTTTTCCATTTTCATCCCCCTTGTTCCTATTATATAAAAAGCCAGGAATTATCCTGGCTATTCTTTATGGCTACTTTTTTGTTTTTGCACTTCTTTATGCATACCTATACTAATATACATCAAAGCACTTGTTGCAATGACAATAAGTAAAATATCCCACGATGTACTATCACTCATAAGTGCAGCACTTGCTCCAAATATAGCACTAATTCCATACAGCACCAAAACTGTTCTTTTTTGTCCCATTCCAGTTGCCAAAAGTTTATGATGCAAATGTCCTTTATCAGGTTCCATAATAGGTCTGCCATTGATCATTCTTCTTAAAATAGCAAAGGTTGTATCAAATATAGGAAGTCCTAAAGCTAAAACGGGAATCACTGTTGCAATAGCTGTTGCTCCTTTTACTGCTCCATGAATAGATATGGCCGCAAGCATGTATCCTAAGAATAGTGACCCTGTATCTCCCATAAAAATTTTAGCTGGATTAAAATTATAAGGTAAAAATCCGATACAAGCTCCTACAATAGCCATTGTCATAAGTGGCGTAATATCCCTGCCATTCACGATAGCTACATAAAAAAGAGAAGCTCCTGCAATACTTGCCACTCCTGCTGCTAGTCCATCTAATCCATCTATTAAATTTAGTGTATTGGTAATTCCTACAACCCAAAAAATTGTAATCATAATACTTGCCCAAATAGGAAATACAATAGGTTCCTTTATAAAAGGAATATTGAGCATTCCTATTCTAAGACCACAATATACTAAAATCAAAGCACTTACAATTTGTCCCATTAATTTAGTTTTAGCAGATAATGGTCTTAAGTCATCTACAATGCCCATAAGTACAATAAAAGTTCCTCCAATAAACATCCCAATCATAGGCTTATCAATCACTGGCAAATTCATCAAAACACTAATCATAAATCCAAAATAGATGGCTAAACCACCCATTCTAGGAATAGGTTGTTTATGTACTCTTCTATCATCTTTTGGAATATCTATGGCTCCAATTTTACAAGCTAATTTTTTTGCCAAGGGTGTCATCAAAAAAGACACAAAAGCCCCTATGAAAAACACTAAAAAGTATTGTTTCACAAAAAACACTCCTTATTTATATAAGTATCCAATGTCATTTTACATGAAAATTTAAAATAACTCAATGATTTTTGTCTACTTGTCATCAAATTGTATCAATTTTATTCCTGCTTCTTCTAAAATATCCATAGATAATTCATCTGGATAATTCCCTTTAAAAACAATTTTTTTAATTCCTGCATTAATAGCCATTTTTGCACATAATACACAAGGTTGCAAGGTAGAATATAATGTAGCTCCTTGTACACTTACTCCATGATAAGCTGCTTGAATCATAGCATTTTGTTCTGCATGTAAAGCTCTACAAAGCTCATGTCTTTGTCCTGATGGAATATTTCTTTTTTCTCTTAAGCATCCTATATCTAGACAATGAGCAGTATTCGATGGAGCTCCGTTGTATCCTGTAGATAAAATTCTTTTATCTTTTACAATAACTGCTCCTATTTGTCTTCTTAAACAAGTAGATCTCGTTTTTGCAATTTCTGCTATATTCATAAAATATTCATCCCAGCTTGGACGCATTCTTTTCTCCTCCTCTTTAGTATGATAAGAGTTTCATTTATATATTCTTCATATACATTATTTTTCCTTTTATTTTGTCATAAAAAAGCTCATCACATTATTATATGCTCTTTTTTATTTTTTGTGAATCCCCCAAAAAAAAACTAAGCCTATAAATAGGCTTAGTCAGACTGTTGACAAACTATATTTAACAAAGTCATAAAAATAAGGAACAATTATTAAGAATTTGTGAAAATATAGAATAAGTGAGAAAATCATTAGCATTACACTGTTTGAGCACAGCGAGTTTGTAATGCTATTTTCGACCGTTTCTATATATTTTCCAAATTTGAAAATTTAGTGACGTTTTTTATGGCTTTGTCTATAAAAAAACTACTTTGTTCCAAATAAACGATCTCCTGCATCTCCAAGTCCTGGAATAATATATGCATGCTCATTTAATTTTTCATCTATAGATGCTACATAAATATCTACATCAGGATGAGCCTCACAAACAGCTTTTATTCCTTCTGGTGCTGCAATTAGACATACAAATTTTATATTTGTAGCACCTTTATCTTTAATAAATTGAATCGCCGCATTAGCAGATCCTCCAGTAGCAAGCATAGGATCTACTACAATTAGTTCCCTTTCATGAACGTCTGCTGGAAGTTTACAATAATATTCTACAGGCTCTAAAGTTTCTGGATCTCTATAAAGTCCAACATGTCCTACCTTTGCTGCTGGAATTAAACTTAACATTCCATCTACCATTCCAAGTCCTGCTCTTAAAATAGGAACAACTCCTAATTTTCTCCCAGCTAGCACCTTTGCTTTTGTTTTGCATACAGGAGTTTCTATTTCTACCTCTTCTAAAGGAAGAGATCTTGTCACTTCATATGCCATCAATATAGAGATTTCCTTTACTACTTCTCTAAATTCTTTTGATCCTGTATTTTTATCTCTTAATAAAGTTAGTTTGTGTTGAATCAAAGGATGATCCATTACAAAAACATTACTCATCCTATGCAGCTCCTCTCTTATTATCTATTATATTTTTTCTCAATATCAGTAATTTTGTCTATTCTTCTTTGATGTCTGTCACCTGCAAACTCTGTACTTAACCATACTTTTACAATTTCCAATGCCAATCCTTTTCCTATTACCCGTTCTCCCAATGCAAGGATATTTGCATTATTATGTTCTCTCGACATTTGTGCTGAAAAAGTATCAGATACTACTGCACATCTAATCCCTGGTACTTTGTTTGCAGATATAGAAATTCCTATTCCTGTTCCACAACATATAATACCTTTCTCACATTCTTTAGATACTACAGCTTCTGCTACCTTTGCACCAAACTCTGGATAATCTACAGATTCTGTAGAGTTTGTTCCAAAATCTTTGCAAGGAATATTGTTTTCCTCTAAGTATGCTTTAATGGTTTCTTTTAGATTGTATCCTCCATGGTCACTTCCTAAAGCAATCATAAACGCCCTCCATTCCTTATTAGCCGTTTTGATTTTATGCTACAATTTCTAGATTGTCAAGTCTTTTACTTGTTTAATTTCTTCCTTATTTTATTTTTTTTGCTAGCATTCTTAATGATTTTTCTATTTCCCTAGCACATGCTTTGTATACATCTATACTTTGTCCAAAAGGGTCAGATATATCTATTCTTTCCTTCCTATCTTCTGCATATTCTTTTAAGGTATATGTTTTATCAGAAGCTTTCGGCATCATATAAAGCACCTGCATCTTATGATTTTGTGTCATAGTAAGGATCAAATCTGAATCTTCTATAAGTTCTTTTGTCAGAAGCGTTGCTTGATGATTTTGTAGACAGATCCCTTTTTCCTTCATAGCCTCTATTGCCCCAAAAGATGCCCCTTGTCCACTAAAAGCTGATGTTCCAGCAGATATAACCTCTACATCCTTGACATTCTCTTCCTCTAATATTTTTGTAAATAAAGCTTGTGCCATACTACTTCTGCAAGTATTTCCTGTGCATACAAATAGGATTTTTCTCATTTTCTCACTCTCCAATCTGAATCACATGATATCCTGCAGCTTTGATCATTCTATTCATCACTGCATGTCCTAAAAATTTCTTTTCTACGCTTTCTGCAAATATAATATCTATATTTTCTTCATCAAATTTACGTAAAATATCAAATAAATGATTGGCAATGGTAGATAAATCTTTTCTACTTCCCATAGATAAGACTACACCTTCATAAAAATCTTTTGTTTCATCCGTACACATAATCCCCACAGAAAGACCTTCTTTTTCTTTTTCTAGCTTTATTTTTTTTATATAATCTACCATTTCATCTAAAGAACCTTCTATAATAATCACATCAGCTTTTGGCGAATAATGAGTATATTTCATTCCAGGAGCCTTAGGAACCATAGTTGTATCTCCTGTTTCAATAGCTTTATCTACTTTTATAAATCCTAGAACCTTTTCTAATTGTTCCTTTGTAATGCCACCAGGTCTTAGGATCATAGGTTCTTCTGTAACATCTACCACAGTAGATTCAAGTCCTACATCACAGCTTCCTCCACTAATGATCACATCTACTTTTCCATTTAAATCATGAATCACATGCTCTCCCTTTGTAGGACTAGGTTTGCCAGAAATATTTGCACTAGGAGCTGCCACTGGAACCTGAGCCATATAAATGAGTTCATTAGCAATAGGATGGGACGGCATTCTAATAGCTACCGTTTCTAGTCCTCCTGTAATGGCATAAGGAATTTTATCTGTTTTTTCAAAAATAATAGTCAAAGGTCCTGGCCAAAAGTTTTCCATCAATATTTTTGCCTTTGGTGGAATTTCTTTTACCAGTCCATTCAATTCTTCCACTCTAGAAATATGTACAATCAGTGGATTGTCAGAAGGCCTTCCTTTCGCTTTAAATATTTTTTTAACAGCTTCTTCATCTAAAGCATTTGCTCCTAAACCATAAACAGTCTCTGTTGGAAAAGCCACTGTTCCACCATTTCTTAAAACTTGTGCTGGAGACTTTAATTTCTCTTTTTCTATATTTTCTGGATTCATATTAATAATTTTTGTTTCTATCATTTTGTTCACCTTTTCTTCATAAATTTCTTTCATTATTATACACCAAATTAAGTTTTTGTAACACTATAGCTTTTTTGTAAGGATTACTCCTAAAACAAATCCTATTATAAATCCCACACTAGATCTGTTTTTTCCTTTTAAACTTTTAGACTTAGGAATTAATTCATCACAAGTAATATAAAGCATAGTTCCTCCTGCAAAAGAAAGACAAAATCCAATAAAACTTTGAGAAATTTCTCCTAAATATGCTCCCACAAAAGCCCCTATCCCCATAGGTATTCCTACAAACAAGGTATATAAAAATGCTTTTACTCTATGTATTCCTCCTACACGCATGGGAGCTGCCATAGAGATTCCCTCTGGCATATTATGTATTGCAATTACAATTGCGAGTCCTATGCCAAGCTTTTGAGTGGCCACGAAGGCAGAACCTATGGCTAACCCTTCTGGAAAATTATGAACGGCTACTCCAATTCCAACTAATATCCCTGTTTTAACAATATTTTCTTTTTCCCCTTTGATCAATCCTTCAAATAAAATAATGATTCCCACTCCTGCCAAAATTCCTATTATACTCATCCATATATTTCCCAAATCTATTGATTCTGGGATTAAATCAAAGCATACAATAGAAAGCATCAATCCACTCGATAAACCTAATACAAAACTTAAAAAAGTATGAGTAGGTTTTTTCATCAAAAAAGCAAAAAATCCGCCCATACCTGTACCTACTACCCCTACTAATGTCCCTATTAAAGTAATCATCCATATTTTATCCATAATATCCCTCCTATCCTTCCTAATATATCTATTCACTCTATTTTAAAAAATTCCCAGTAAACAGTAATAGATCGTTCACAAATTGATTGTTAAGTAAAGATCAGCAGAGACGGTTAAAAAATTATTGCAATAAAAAAACTATATAAAATCCATTAGGTCTCATACAATACGAATACCATGGATTTTATATAGTTTTTAGCAAACCTCTTAATTGAAGCATATAAACAATCAAATTTATTTAAACATCCCTTACTTCTGAAAACTCCTCTACCTCTTTTCCCTTAAAAGCCCATTTTAATAGAGAAGGAGTAATAAGGGTCGTAACAACCACCAACAAAATAGCTGATGCAAATTCTTTATGTCCAATAAAATTCATTTTAAATCCAAGATTTGCAATAATAATGGCAACTTCAGCTCTTGGAACCATTCCTATTCCAATCTGAAGCACCTGTCTTCCTTTAAAACCAGTCAATTTTGCTCCAAATCCGCATCCTACTATTTTTCCTAAAATAGCTAAAAATACAATCAACATTCCAAACCAAAATCCATCCCCAATAGCATCTATTTGCACTCCTAATCCTATTCCTACAAAGAAAATAGGAGTAAATACTGTCTCTGATATAATTTGTATATCATGAGTAATTTTATTGTGATAGTGGGTCATTGAAAAAATAACTCCCATAAAATATGCACCTGTTACAGCTGCAACTCCCATTTTTTCTGATAAATAAGCAAGAAATAAGCAACAAATTAAACTATAAGAAGCAACTCGTCCTTTTCTTTTAATTTTATGAATAACCTTTAATAAAACAAATCCTATCAATAATGTCATAACAAAAAAGAAAAATATTTTTCCAATAACGATCATGACACTACTTTCTTGAGAAGGTCTTAACATTCCTATCACTACTGTCAAGAGAATGATTCCTATTACATCATCAATAATAGCTCCTCCTAAGATGGCTACCCCTTGCTTTGTCTTTAACTGTCCTAATTCCTTTAATGTTTGAACTGTCAAACTTACACTAGTAGCAGTAACAATAAGACCTAACATCAAACTGCTGACCATATCTTTTGTAATCCAATAAGAAACAACACTAACCATAAGCATAGGAACACTTACTCCGGTTATAGCAATTGCTGTAGAAGATTTTCCCGAAGCTTTCAATTCATTGACATCTGTTTCAAGCCCTGCAGTAAACATCAAAAGAATAACGCCAATCTCTGACAAATCATGAATAAGCTGTGTTTTTTCTAAAAAACCAAATCCTAAGAATATTCCTACTAATATTTGTCCTAAAACTGCAGGCTGCTTTAATTTTTTACTAATAATCCCCCCAATATTAGCTGCTAATAACAAAATCCCAATGTGTAACAGAAAATCAAAGTTCGCATCCATATCCATCACACTTCTTCCATTTTATTTTTTGAATATACTATATTGATTGTATTTTTAAAAAATACTGATTATAGTTTATCACTCCATTCTTTTTCTTTCAAGTTGACCTTTCTAAAGAAAATTCAAAGGCCATAGATTTTATTAGATTTTGATACAAACCCCTAATGAAAAATATATAAACAATTAAAACTGTTTAACCGTCCCTCGATTTTACCTGGATTTTCAGAAATAAAAAAAGCTGAGAAACTTAAGTTCCTCAGCTTTTTTATTATACTACTTGTTGTAATTTTTCTGCTTGATCTGTTGTGATGAGTGCATCTAATATTTCATCAATGTCTCCATCTAAAAATTGGTCAAGCTTGTATAGTGTTAAAGTAATTCTATGGTCTGTAACTCTTCCTTGTGGGAAATTGTAGGTTCTGATTCTTTCACTTCTATCTCCTGTACCCACTTGGCTTTTTCTTTCTTCTGCTATTTCTGCATTTTGCTCTGCAAGCATTTTATCATATAATCTAGCTTTTAATACTTTAAATGCTTTTTCTTTGTTTTTAAGCTGTGATTTTTCATCTTGACATGAAATTACGATTCCTGTAGGTATGTGGGTAAGTCTTACAGCAGAGTCTGTAGTATTAACACTTTGTCCCCCATTTCCAGAAGAACGGAATACATCTACACGTACATCATTTGGATTTACTTCAATCTCTACATCATCTACTTCTGGAAGTACTGCTACTGTAGCTGTAGATGTATGAATTCTTCCTCCTGATTCTGTAGATGGAATTCTTTGCACTCTGTGTACGCCACTTTCATATTTAAGTTTTGAGTAAGCTCCTTTTCCTTTGATCATAAATATTACTTCTTTGACCCCACCTACTCCCGTTTCACTTAAGCTCATCATTTCTGCTTTCCATCTATTTCTTTCTGCATATCTTGTATACATTCTAAATAAATCTCCTGCAAAAAGTCCCGCTTCGTCTCCTCCAGCTCCTCCACGAATCTCTACAATAACATTTTTTTCATCGTTAGGATCCTTTGGAATGAGTAAAATCTTTAATTCTTCTTGAATAACTTCTATTTTGTCGCTAAGTTCATGAAGCTCCATCTTTGCCATTTCTCTAAATTCTTCGTCATGGCTTTCTTCTAAAATAGATTTTGCTTCTTCTATTCCCTCTTTTGTTTCTTTGTATTCTTTATACTTATTTACAATAGGCTCTATTTCTGCAAGCTCTTTAATGTATTTTTGCCACTGAGTTTGATCATTGATAATTTCAGGGTCCGCTACCTTTTGACTTAAATCATCATATTTATCTTGCAAAAAGTCTAGTTTATCAAACATAATTTCACCTCGCACATTTTCTGTTAACAATCTATTATATCATTTTTAGTACTTTCACACAATGTAGCTGTGATGACTCTCTCTATTCCTGATAAATCCTTAATCTTTTTTATATTTTCATAACAACCCTTCATTTTCATAAGAGAAATTACTTCATCTGCTTGATCATGTCCTACCTCTAATGCCAAAAGTCCTTTATCCCTTAAAAATAGTGGCGATTGATCTATAATTCTTCTATAATAATCCAGACCATCTTCTCCTCCATCTAAAGCAAGGATGGGTTCATATTTTTGTACTTCTACTTGTAAAGTTTTTATATCTTCTTTAGGAATATAAGGAGGGTTAGAAACTACTATATCTAATTTTTCCTTTAAGTTCTTCAAAGGCTCAAACAAATCTCCCTGTAAAAATATAATCTCTACTTCATTTTCTTTTGCATTTTTCTTTGCAATAGAAAGCGCTACAAGAGATAGATCTACTGCATACACAAAGGATTTTTTTATATATTTTGAAAGGCTTACACTAATCGCTCCACTTCCAGTTCCTAAATCAACAACCCTTATCTTTTCAGTATTTCTATTTTTTGCCCAATCTATTACTTCTTCTACTAAAATTTCTGTATCTGGTCTTGGAATAAGCACTCCTTCTTCTACATAAAAATCTAGTCCCATAAATTCTTGTTTTTTTATAATGTATTGAACAGGTACTCCTTTGATTCTTTGATCAATGCATTTCCAAAACATCTTTTCTTCTTCATCATTTAAAACATAATCTCTATGAGTAAAAATAAAAATTTTGTCTTTTTTTAATAAATCACACAAAATCACCTCTGCATCTAACAGAGGTGTTTGTATGTTGTTTCCTTCCAATTTTTTTACCGCACTCTTTAAAATCTCTATCATATTTACTGCCAAAGGTCTACCTCACTTTCATCTTTTAAAACATGCTTCATAGCAGCAATAGCCACTTCCAGTTGACTATCATCTGGTTCTTTTGTTGTAAGCTTTTGTAAAAGAAGTCCTGGATAGCTGATGATTCTGACTATTTTTGATTGACTCTTTCCTGCAAATCGGATAATTTCATAAGAAAGTCCTGCCACAACAGGCATTAAAATCAATCTAAACAATATTCTCATCCAAGGATTCGGCCATCCAATCAATGAAAATAAAAGAAGACTTACAATCATTACAATTACTAGAAAGCTTGTTCCACATCTAGGATGAAGTCTAGGAAAATTTTTTGCATTTTCTACTGTTAAATCTAGGCCGCTCTCATAACAATGTATGGTTTTATGCTCTGCTCCATGATACTCAAATACTCTTTTGATATCCTTCATTTGAGAAATGAGTGAAATATATCCTACAAAAAGCACAATCCTTAAAAATCCCTCTACTAAATTTAAAATCCAAGGCACATGTATTTTTGTCTTTAAGAAATTCGTAGCAAGAGTAGGCGAAATAATAAAAATACCAATTCCCACTAATAAAGCCATAAAAACAGACACATAAATTAAAATATCATTTACCTTGTCTCCAAATTTATTTTCGATCCAAGTTTCTATCTTTCCTTTTTCTTGATTTTGCTCTTCTTCTTCAAAAAATTCAGCAGAATAAGTTAAAGATTTTACTCCTAAAATCATTGCATCAATCAGTGCAAAGCCTCCCCTTAAAATAGGAAGTTTGGTCCACGAACTTGTTGTGATTCCTTTTACTTTTTCTGTTTTGATGACAATTTCTTGATCCGGCTTTCTTACAGCAATGGCAACATCATCTTTTCCCCTCATCATAACTCCTTCGATGACAGCCTGCCCACCTATATTTGTAGGCTTTATATGTTTTGCAAAAATCTTTTCAAATTCCAAAGCCATCTTCCTTTCAAACTCAACTTTGAGTATATACAACAAAGGTTAGGAATATACATCCCTAACCTCAGATTATACAAAATACTCTTATTTGATTCCATATTTTTGTTTGAATTTATCAACACGACCACCTTGGCTTACAAATTTTTGTTTGCCAGTGTAGAATGGATGACATTGTGAACAAATTTCAACTTTGATTTCATCTTTTACTGAACCTGTTTCAAATGTATGTCCACAAGCACATTTAACTACTGCTTTTTTATAATCTGGGTGGATTCCTGGTTTCATGCTATTCACCTCTTTCTCTTGCGTTACTCTATATCAATATTATGATAATCTAAATTTCAACTATTACATTATAGCATAATCATTTCTAGACTTCAAGAAATTTTTATTTATATTTGATTTCTCATTTTTTCTACGAATTCTAAATTGTCTTTTGTCCTTGTAAGCTTTGAAATAATAGCTTCTGTCACTTCCTGAGTAGGATTATTAGACATAGCTCTTCTAATATTCCAAATGGTTTCTATCTCTTTTTGAGTAAGAAGCAATTCTTCTTTTCTTGTTCCTGATTTATTTAAATTAATAGCTGGGAAAATTCTTTTTTCTGAGAGCTTTCGATCCAGATGAAGCTCCATATTTCCAGTTCCTTTAAATTCTTCAAAAATAACATCATCCATTCTGCTTCCCGTATCTACTAATGCAGTTGCTAATATGGTTAAACTTCCACCTTCTTCTATATTTCTAGCGGCTCCAAAAAATCTTTTTGGTTTATGTAACGCCCCAGGATCTAACCCTCCTGATAGGGTTCTTCCTGTAGTAGGAATGGTAAGATTATATGCTCTCGCTAGTCTTGTAATACTATCTAATAATATGACCACATCTTTTCCATGCTCTACAAGTCTTTGTGCTCGATTTAAAACCATCTCTGCCACTTTAATATGATGGCTTGGAAGTTCATCAAAAGTAGAATAAATTACTTCTCCTTCAATAGATCTTTGCATATCTGTTACTTCTTCAGGCCGTTCATCAATTAAAAGTACAATGATTTCTATATCTTTATGTTTTTTGGCAATACTATTTGCAATTTTCTTAAGAAGTATCGTCTTCCCTGCTTTTGGCGGAGCTACAATCAATCCTCTTTGTCCTTTTCCAATAGGAGCAATTAAATCGATGATTCTCGTAGAAAGATCTGTAGGATCATATTCAAGGGTAATTCTTTGATTGGGATAAATAGGTGTGAGATTATCAAAGTTTGGTCTTTTCGAAGCAACTTCAGGATTGTCATTGTTTACCTTTTGAACATAAAGAAGGGCTCTAAACTTTTCTCCACTTTTTGGAGGCCTTGTAATACCTGAAATTTTATCTCCTGTCTTTAAATTAAATCTTCTAATTTGAGATGGAGATACATACACATCCTCATCACTAGTTAAAAAATTATAAAATCTTAAAAATCCAAATCCACCTTCTGTAATCTCAAGTACTCCCTCTACTGTATCTACTGCAGCACTATTATTAATTTCATTGTTAATTTTTTGTGGAAAGCTTTCTCTACGCATAGGTACTATTTTTTCTTCTAAAGGTACTTCCTCAGCTTTTTGATTATTTTTATTCTGTAGAATTTGTTCTATCAACTCATTTTTTTTGTACTTATTTATATTTTTAAGACCTAGATTTTTTGCAATACTTCGCAATT
This sequence comes from Inediibacterium massiliense, assembly GCF_001282725.1. Lineage (NCBI taxonomy): Bacteria > Bacillati > Bacillota > Clostridia > Peptostreptococcales > Thermotaleaceae > Inediibacterium > Inediibacterium massiliense. The sequence goes on from NZ_LN876583.1 coordinate 67,865, forward strand.
CATCTAGCTTCTTTTTATCTAGATCTACAAATTCCAACACCGCACCTCCATCATATACAAAACATACCGTTTGAAATATTTTTATTTAATATAATTTATAGTGCTAGTAAAAACTAGCACTATAATTTGAATTGCCTTTATAACATCGTATCAATTGTATACGGTGAAATTTTTATTGTCAAGGCTTTTATTTTGCATATTCAGGTTTTTGATCTAGTTTGTGAATGGCTTCGATAAATCTTATGGTGCCTGTTTCAGCTCTCATAACAACAGAATGAGTTTTCGCCATATTATTTCCATAATAAGTCACACCATTTAATAAATCACCTTCAGATATTCCTGTAGCTGCAAAGAATACTTCATCTCCTTTTACTAAATCATCCATAAGAAGAACTTTGCTGCAATCCACTCCCATTTTCTCACATCTTTGTTTTTCTTCTTCTTCATAAGGCACAAGTCTTCCTTGGAATTCTCCTCCAAGACATTTGAGAGCTGCTGCTGCGATGACTCCCTCTGGAGCTCCACCTATTCCTAGCATAATATCTACTCCTCTATCTTCAAAACAAGTAGCAATAGCAGCCGCTACATCTCCTTCTTGGAATAATTTAATTCTTACTCCCAATTCCCTACATTCTTTTATAATCCCCTCATGTCTTTCACGATCTAACATAGTCACAGTTAAATCTGTAATATTTTTATTTAAAGCCTTAGCTACATTTTTTAAATTTTCTTTTACAGGAGCATCTAATTTTATCACTCCTTTTGCCTTTGGTCCTACTGCAATTTTATCCATATACATATCTGGTGCATTGAGTAGATGTCCTCTTGGAGCAATAGCTACTACAGCTACTGCATTAGGTAGTCCTTTGGCAACACAATTGGTTCCATCTACTGGATCTACTGCAATATCTACTTTGATGGCACTGCTTGTAGCTTTTCCAATTTGTTCTCCAATATAAAGCATTGGAGCTTCATCCATTTCCCCTTCTCCTATTACTACAACTCCATCAATATTTAAAGTATCTAGCATATTTCTCATGCCATCTACTGCAGCTTGATCTGCAATATTTTTATCTCCTCTTCCCATATATTTGGCTGCTCCTAATGCTGCTGCCTCTGTTACTCTCGCTAAGTTTAGTGCTAAATTTCTATCCATTAATAAATCCCCCTTGTTTATGTTTTTCCATAGTCTCTTTTAATATTTCATTTTTATTGAGTCTATGGGTAGCTTCTACAAAACGAATGGTTCCTGTTTTAGAACGCATGACTACAGACTGAGTTTTTGCTTTGTTTCCTTCAAGATATGTAACTCCTTTTAAAAGGTCTCCATCAGATACTCCTGTTGCTACAAAGAATACATCATCTGATTTTACTAGATCGTCCAAAGTAAGTACTTTATAGACACTTTCTTCATCTAGCCCTAATTTTATACATCTTTCCATTTCTTCATCTGACATGGGATTTAATTTTCCTTGCATTTCTCCTCCCATAGATTTAATAGCTGCGGCTGCGATGACTCCCTCTGGAGCTCCACCGATCCCCATAAACACATCTATTCCTGTATTCTCAAAGCAAGTAGCAATAGCAGCTGCCACATCTCCATCACTAAATAATTTGATACGACAACCTACTCTTCTTACTTCTCGAACCAAGTCATAATGTCTTGGTCGATCTTGGATGATCACTGTCATATCTTCAAGATCTTTATGAATGGCTTGAGACACTGCTCTTAGGTTTTTTTCAACCGGATCATCAATGTGGATTACACCCTTTGCCTTTGAACCTACTGCAATTTTTTTCATATAAGTATCTGGAGCATGTAAAAGTCCTCCTTTAGGTCCCATAGCAATAACTGCAATGGCATTAGGAAGTCCTTTAGCAATCAGGTTTGTACCTTCTAATGGATCTACTGCAATATCTACTTCTCGATCTGTTTCTTTACATGTTCCTACTTCTTCTCCAATATAAAGCATAGGAGCTTCATCTAATTCTCCTTCTCCAATGACTACAGTCCCTTTTATAGATACAGAAGAAAAAGCCTTTCTCATACCATCTACAGCAGCTTGATCTGCTGCATTTTTATCTCCTCTTCCCATATATCTTCCACAAGCTAATGCTGCTGTTTCTGTTACTCTTACTAATTCTAACGCTAGGTTTCTATCCATTATACTCCTCCTATTGATTGTTCCAGTCTTTTTTAAATTTTTCAATTCCTTGGTCTGTCATAGGATGCTTTAACATACTCATAAATACTTTATAAGGTATAGTTGCAATATCTGATCCTGCTAAAGCTGCATCCATTACATGTTGAGGATGTCTGATACTTGCTGCAATAATTTCTGTATCTATTCCATGAATATTAAATATATTAGATATATCGCTCACTAAATCTACGCCAGGATTTCCAATATCGTCCATTCTTCCTACAAATGGACTGACAAAGCTTGCCCCTGCCCTTGCAGCAAGTAGTGCTTGATTGGCAGAAAATATTAATGTTACATTTGTTTTGATATTTTTGCTAGACAACATTTTTACAGCTTTTAATCCTTCTGCTGTCATAGGAATTTTTATGACTATATTTTTATGTATTTTAGACAATATTTCTCCTTCTTCTACCATTTCTTCACAAGTATCTCCCATAACCTCTGCACTAATCGGTCCATCTACTAAAGTCACGATTTCTTTAATAACTGTTTGAAAGTCTCTTCCTTCTTTGGCAATTAAGCTTGGATTTGTAGTAACTCCTGATAATATTCCCCAAGTACTGATTTCTTTTATTTCTTCTATGTTGGCTGTGTCAATAAATAGTTTCAACTGTAGATCCTCCTTTTTAAACTTTTCTATCTCTATTATATACAAAACTGTGTCCAGTTAAAAGGTTTGCAGGGTTTATATTTGTAAAAAGAACGTTCATATGTTTAAATATTTAGAGAAAATCTAGTATATAGTCTCTTAAAAATCCTAACACCACTCATTTGACATCCTGTCAATAGTGGCTAATTTGGTGTCCTACCAAATTTACGGATTTTTATTCTTCTATATACTGATTTTTTTACTAAATCTTTAATATTATTCTCTAACCTTTTTACAAATATAAATCGTACAATTGGTAGTTATAAAAAGAACATTCACTTCTTTAAACATTTAGAATAAATCTAGTATATAACTTCTTTAAAATCATAACACCACTCATTTGACATCCTATCAATAGTGGCTAATTTGGCGTCCTGCCAAATTTACGGATTTTTATTCTTCTATATACTGATTTTTTTATTAAATCTTTAATATTATTCACTAACCTTTTTGTAAATATAAATCATACTATTGGTGGTTATAAAAAGGAATACAAAAAACCCCTAATAATAGGGGTTTTTTATGTATTATTTATTAAGTGGTTTTAATCCTAGGATTTCTCTTGCTTCTGCAGGTGTTGCAATTTCTCTTCCTAATTCTTTAGCAAGACGAACAGCTTTTTCTACCATTTGTCCATTGCTTTCTGCCATAACACCTTTTTCAATGTATACATTGTCTTCAAATCCTACTCTTACGTGTCCACCCATAACGATTGCTAATGCTGCCATTGGGTATTGGTTTTTACCAACACCAGCTACTGTCCATGTAGATCCTGCTGGAATGCTGTCTGCGATGAATGCTAAATCTCTAGCTGTAGCTGTCATTTGTACTCCTAGTACAAAGTCAAAATGCATTGGAGCCTTTATAAATCCTTTTTTGTGCATTTTGATTGCAATATCTACCATACCTTTGTCAAATACTTCGATTTCAGGTTTTACTCCTCTTTCGATCATTGTTTTTCCAAAAGTTTTGATAGTGTTGTCAGTGTTTACGAATACTTCGTCTCCACCAAAGTTACAAGTTCCACAGTCAAGAGTTGCCATTTCAGGATGTTTAAGTCCTAATTGTGGTTCTTCAACTTCTGTAGATTGAAGTCTTTCCATATCTGTCATTCCTACTGCTCCACCTGTAGATGGTTGAATGATTGCATCTGGACAAAGCTTTCTAATTGCATCAATACATGCTTTAAATCTAGCTTTATCTTGCGTAGGAGTTCCATCATCATTACGTACATGTAAGTGAATGATACTTGCTCCTGCTTTATAAGCAGATTCTGCTTCTCTTGCAATTTCTTCTACAGTGTATGGAACGTTTGGATTATGTTCTTTTGTTACTTCTGCACCACATATTGCAGCGGTAATGATTAATTTTTCCATTCTTGTGATCCTCCTTGGTATTTATTATTTTCTTTGGCAAGCTTTTGGTGTCACACAAGTACCGATAGCTGTAGCAACAACGATTGGTTCTTCTAATACATCAGCAGCTGAAGCACTGATATCTTTTCTTGAAACAACTACTTTTCTTGCTTCAAATTTCATTTTTCTTGAAGAATTTCCTTCTTGGATAATTTCTCCAACTACTTCAATATAATCTCCTGCATATACTGGCGCTAAGAATTTGATTTCTTCGTATCCAGCAAAAAGACCTTCGTCTCCATCTCTAATAATTAATAATTCTGTAGCAAGATCTCCAAATAGATGTACCATATGTGCTCCGTCTACTAATTCTCCACCATAATGTGCATCCTTTGCACTCATTCTTAATCTTAACATTGATTTAACATTTGCCATTTTCAATTCCTCCAATTTCTTTAGTAATAAAGATATGGAAAACCAATATCTAGTATTTTACCTATGCCTATATCATTATATCCCAAAAGCAAAATATTTACAATGGGTGAATGATGGATTTATTTTAGTTTAATTCTATAATTCTATTAGCTACAAACATACCATCATCATCATATCCATCAATAAATATAGTCGTATCTTCTCTTAAATGTCCAATCTTAATTGGATCTCCTTTGAAAGACCATATCTTTGTATCATCTGTTACAGTAACAGAAGTAGTTACATATTCTTTTTTTACTGGATCAAAATTTTTTACAGTAATTCGATTGTATTTAGAGTAAACTTTAATAACCTCTCCTGTAATGTTATCTTTATTGGCAGCTTTTTTTGCTTCAATCTTAATTATTTTATTATTTTCAAGTCTTAATGTTACATCATAGTGAATATCTAAATCATTCAGTTTTTTATTTTCATCATCAATTTTTACATCTACTCCATTAGATACTTCATAGGTCCTTGTTTCTTTATCATCTGTTAAAATAGTAATCTTTGTAGGGTCTCCTATAATAATTTGTTTGATTACCCCTTCATCTCTTGTTCTTTCTTCTCTACTTGCAGCTATAACTTCTACTACTTTGTCATAATGCACTGTAATAGTTGCTATATCTCCTTTTGACAATTCATCTAACTCTACTTTTCTTCTATCTTTTCTAATAGTAGGTCTATCCTCTATCTCTAGTTCTAGTACTTTATTGCTATTGGTTCTAAATTTTAATATTGGTTTTTCTTTAAATAATACAGAGGACTCTAAAATTCCTTCATATATTTTTTCTTTAGATTGAAGTTCAATAGTTATAGCTTTATCTCCTATAAATTTTACTTTTATTTCTTCTCCTTCTATCAATCTATCCGTAGATATTTTTTTTCCATCATATTTCATTTCTGTATTATTATCTATTTGTATTTCTTTTTTGAGCACCAAGTTATCTGTATTACGAACAGTTAAAAGATCATAATCGTATTTTTTTTCTAATTTTTCTACTTTTCCATACCAAGTAGTCACTGCATTGTCTACTTCGACCGTATCTAATTCTCCATTTTTGTTATAAATAAGCTTAATGCCATCCCCTTTATTTAAATCCTTCATCGCTTTTGTTTTTCCATTAATAAGGATGGTTACACCTTTAAGATTGTATACTTCTTCTTTTTCTTCCCCACCTTTTACCATAATCATATTGGCATCTAACGATATATAGCTAATGATTCTTTGTAATACTTTTGATCCATTATTAATATTATTAGTATTTGTATTATCAGTATTTGTATTATTTTCTACAGGTGGTGTAACTACACTCGTCTGAGTACCTAATAAATCATAAGTCTTAGAACACATAGTAGCCATTACTGCTCTATTTACAATACTATTTGGGTTAAATCTTTTCTTTTCATCTCCACCAATAATTTTTTTCTTTTCTAATAAATCTACATAAGGTTTAGCTACGGTAGAAATACTTTCTGCATCTGTAAAGGTAAGTACTGGTAATGGGTCAATTTGATCCTTCATGTCTATGGCTTTTCCAATAAATACTGCAATATCTACTTTCTTGGCAGATACTTGTTTTCCGTTTTTGATAATAATCTTTAGATCATCTGAGCGAATAATCCCATACTCTAATCCATAGGCTACAGCATCTTTTGCCCAATCTGGGACTTTATTTTGATTCATAACAGTACTATATTTTGCTGTTAATCCACTATTACTTTTTAATTTGTTAGAAATTTTCAAAGTATTGTAAATCATTTGCATAGCTTCTATGTAAGTTACAGATTGATCCGGTTTAAAAGTAGTTTTTAAGCTATAATCATCAAAATATCCACTAATAATTTTTTTGTCTGCCATTTTGTTGATATATTCTTTTGCCCAATGATTGTTTGGCACATCTGAAAAGTTGATGGCTGCAAAACTTGCCATGGTATTTGCTACAATGAATGCGCCCGTTATTATACCACATAATATTTTTTTCTTCATATGTACATAGCCTCCTTTATATCCTATACTTTTACTTCTATTATACATAATTTTTTATCTACTTCTATACTATTGTACCATAATCCTTTTAAAAATGAAAAATGTAACAAAGTAGTAATATAGAAACACCTAAAGAAATCTTTAGGTGTTTCTGAATTAAAGAGCAATATCAAATTTTAATTCTGTTTCCTTTTGAGTCCCATCATTTTGGCGAAGCTTAAAAGTCAAGGTAATATTTTTCCATGGTTCATCTTTTTTAGTAGGAATAGGCATCTTGATGACACCATTGATTTCATCATCTTTTTTAATATCATTAAACCAAGTTGGATCGATATCGTAAATAGCTCTTACATCTTCTTGTTTATATGTTTTATCTCCTGCTATAATTTTAGCACTTCTTTGGTCAATTTGCACTGGAGTACTTGCTTTATTCTCTACTTTTATATATACAGAAGCTACTTTATCATCTTCATCTATAGATATTCCTGTAACAGAGATCCACACATCTCCTATAGTCTGACTGATTGGAAGTTTTTTATAATCTATAGATGATTTTTTTTCTTCTTTTTGTTCCTCTTTTTTATCTTCTGATTTTTTATCTTCTTCTTTCTTAGGTTCCTCTTTTGGTTCTTCCTTATCTGTTTTCTTTACCTCTTCTTTTGGCTCTTCCTTTACAATAGAAATGATTTTCATTCCATCATCCCATTTCACTTGAGCTCCTAGATTTTCTGCAATAAATCTTGCAGGTACATAAGTACGATCCTTATACATCAGAACTGTATATTCACTGTCTAATGCTTTATGCTTTCCATTAAAAGTAAAAGAAATATAATCTGCAATTTGAGCAGGTACCAAAGAACCTTGAGCAAAGACAGATGCTCCTGCTCCTAACATAGATCCTATCACCAATCCTGTAATGAGTTGTTTATACTTCATTTTTAACTCCTCCCTTTTATTCTCTCACCCATAATTTATCATATTCCATAGCCAATATGTTATATTCCATCACTTTATTCCTTAATTCTTTTTTAGTTTTTTCTATTTGTAAAGTTGCTTGCTGCACCTTTAGAGGTATAGTCATACCAATTTCCATATTAACCTTTGCTTTTTTTAAATCATCTTGTGCCTGCTCTAGTGCAATTTTTTGTTGTTCATATTGATCTTTTCGTTGATTTAAAGACGTATAAATCTTTCTTAATCCATATTCATAAGCTTGCTTTTTTTCTCCTAATTCAATAGTAGCCTTTTGAGCATCAATTTCTTTTACTTTATAAGACTCTCCCCCTACATTATATACATAAAGCTTTACCCCTAAATCCTTTAGTTCTATAGACTTTTGCAAAGCCCATAAACTAGGACTTTCTTCAATAGATTTTATGATATGACCTTCTATATCTTCATCCTTGATCTTTTCAAAAGCAATATCTCCTTTTAAAGTATATCTTTCATCTGCTTTTGCTCCTATTAAATCATTTAATTGTTCATAAGCTTTTTTCAATCCCTTATCTGCCAACTCCAATTCTTTTTTTGCATTTTGATAATTTCTTTCTGATTGTTTTTTTTCTAATTCGCTACTCATTCCTTGATCATATTTTGCTTTAATTTGCTGTAAATCTTTATTATAAAAGTCTATAGCTAAAGTCGCAACTTTTTTTGCATCTTCCCATTTTAATACTTCATAATATGCACTCTTTACTTCATATGCAATTTTGTCCTTCACTTTATTGATCTGTCTATCTGCTAATTGTCTATTCACCTCTGCGCTTTTAAAATACAGATAAGCATCATGTACAGGTTTTTCTGCCTTTCCTACTCCATAAGATAGAGGAATTTCATCTATAGCATCACTAGCATCATCTTTCATTTCTTTTGCTCGATCTACATCCATCTCAGCTTGTTTTAATGTCCTGCTAAATTTTAAAGCTTTGGCTAATAAATCATCATATGTATAATCCCATTTTTTTTCTTGATTTTGTTGTTCATTACTTTCTTGTTTACTAGATTCTTTTTTCTCTACTTGATTGTTTTTCTCTATAGTGATGGTAACCACTTTAGTAATACTATTATATTTCGTATTTATTCCAAAAATATCCGCTAAATATTTTATTGGAAGCATGACTCTATCCTCTTTCATTTCTACTATAGTATCCATGATAATTTTTCTTCCATCTACATTGACTATATTGCTATTCACTTTCATTTGAATAATTTGGTCATCCTTATAAATATTTACGGTTTGATTTTGCTCATCCCATTGTATAAGCTTTGAATCGATTCCTATCACTTCTGCTATATTTCTAATTGGCATCATCGTTCTTCCGTTTTTTATATATGGTGCTGTATCTCCTTTTTTTACCTCATCTCCTACTTTGTAATTACGGTCATCCATTCTAAACTCAATAATCTGCTTTTGTACTCCATCAAAATCTGTAGGTAAAGCTATCTCTGCTGCAAAGATAGGTTGAGCTGAGATCATTCCTATCATTGCAAAAGCTGAAACTGTATTTTTGATTTTATGTTTCATATGTTTTCTCTCCTCTTTCTATACATTCTATATTATTTTCCATTATATATGAATGATATAGAATCTTCAATAATAAGTATTTTTCTTAAAGAAATTGTAATATATACAAAAAGAGCCTTTCATTTGAAAGACTCTTTTGTGTTTTAAAATGTACTATTTAATAGTAACTGTTTGAGTAGCTGCATCCCAGTTAGCTTCTGCTCCTAAAGCTTTAGCAATAAAGCTGATCGGAAGCATTGTTCTTCCATCTTTGATTTCAGCTACAGTATCCATCATTACTGGAGTACCGTTAACCATTAATTGAGGGCTTCCGATAGTTACTTGAGCAACTCTTTCTCCTTTGAATACAGTAACTGTTCTAGCAGCGTCGTTCCATACGATACTTGCTTCTGGTACACCCATAGCTTCTGCTACGTATCTTACTGATAACATTGTTCTACCATCTTTGATATATGGAGCAACATCAGCATTTTTTACTACTTCTCCAACTTGGTATTCAGCGTTTCCGATTACGAATTTAACTTCTTGACCAGCCATAGTATTTTTGTCAGCTGGAGTAATAACTCTTGCTACTACTACTTTGTCTGCTTCATCTTCGTTGAATAATCCAAGTTCATCTTTTCCACCATCTACATAGTTTCTTACTACTGCATCTCCCATAAGACTTAATTCGATATTTCCTTCTGGAACTGAACGATCTAAATCTACTTTTGCATCTGTAATTTCAATTGTAGATGCTTTAGAACTTTCTGATTTTACTGGAATTGTTAAGCTTTCATCTTTAACTTTAGCTCCAGTAAGGTCTAAATCAAGATTTCCATCTGTTACTTTGATAGTTGGAACTTCTGCCCATTTAACACCATCTTCTAATTTTAAAATTAAGTTAGTTGTTTTTCCATTCTCTTTTTTAATTGCTTCAGCTTTACCTTCTTTAATTACAATTTTATCAATTGCTTGATTTTTAACTCCAGTTCTTACGTCAGCAGCTTTCACTTCTGTTTTAACAGGTTTTACAGCTTTTCCTAAAACAATTTCTCTTGCTTTATCCATTGCATTTCCACCAACTGTAGCAACGATATCTCCTTCATGTCCTGCTTCTACAGATACATAGAATTGTAATTCAACCATTGCTTCTGGATTATCCCCATCTTTTTGAAGTTTAAATTCAGCATAGTTATCTCCAATGTCAAATTGACTCATTATCTCTTTTTCTATAGCACTATCTCCAGTACTTCCTTGATAACCTTTTAAATCATCGCTATCTTTTACTTTTACTTTAAGAATTTTTACCCAAGTTGGGAATTCTATTCTTGTTTTTCTATCAGTAATCCAAGAATTTTCTACTTCTTCTTCGATTTTTAATTTTGCTAATTTGTGAGCATCATCATCTGTTGTTGCATAATTACTTTTATTTTTACCAACATTTGTTAAATCAGCACTACCATGATCTCCAGATAATGTTCCATCATCTTCCTTCTTCTCATGCCATTCTACACTTTCATATTGACCAGCAACTAATTCTTTTGGATCTTCAGTTGCTTTTACAACAATATCATAATCTACATATTTTGCAATAGTAATATCTTCTGTTGTAACATCATCTCCACTAATAGTTGCAATCACATCGCCATTTTTAGCATTTTTATCTGCTTTAATGTTTAATTTTTTGATGTAAATTGTTCCTCTTGTTTGTGAAGCATCCTTAGCAACTTTAATTTTAAATTCTAATGTACGATCATCTGTGAAATACTCACTTCCACTTAATGAAGTTGTACCAGCAGTTTCATCCATTTTATGGATTGTAGTTTTTCCAACAAAAGCTCCACCAAGTTCTATTTCTGCAGATTTTTTATCCCATTTAAAGTTTGTAGGTAATTTTACTTTCACTTTTTTATACTCATTTCTACCGATTGCATTAATAGCTGCTTCATCAATTTGAATTGTTTTGATTTCAACAGCATCAGCAAAGCTTTCTGCACTATCAATTGTAGTTACAGTATCTCCACCTGCTCCAATAGCAAATGCATAACTATTGCTTGTAATATTACCATCAATAGATTCAATATTTACTTTTGCTTCTCCTTTATCTGTTAATTCTACAAATAAAGGGATTCTAATTTCTGCATCTTCGTCAAAGGCACCCTTAAAAGTAATTTCTACAGTTGAATCTGAAATTCTTTTTACATTAATGTCTTTCACATCACTAAATACTAGATTGCCGTCTTTTCCTTTTTGACTTTTTTGTACGATTTGATTTGCCATTGCTTTTTCAAAATTTTTGAAATGTGTTTCATCATTTACAACTTTTATTACATCACTTTCAGAATATAAAGTAGTTCCTGATACAGCATCACTATGGTCTTTATAAACTACATTGGATACTTCATCTCCATCATCTAACCATTCTGCATTTGTTAACTTTAACTTAATTCTTTCTTCTGAACTAAAATCATTTGAATCATTTTTAATTTTTACATATGGTACCTCATCTGCATTGTTTAATTCTGCATCATCTTTTGTTTTTAATACTTTTGTAACACCATTATCTGATGATGCAAATGCACTCATTGGCACTAATGATACGATTAATGCTAGTACCAATAATAAAGAAAGTTTTTTCTTCATCTTAATAAATCCTCCCTTAAATTTTTATTTTTTTGTCTTTTGAGGTTGCCCCCTAAAATTGTAGGATAATGATCATTATCCTTTGAAAGTACACTCTTTTGAATATACTTTCAAAGAATAACACCTCTAGTGTACATGATAGATTATACCAAGTATTTCTTATGTAGTCAACATTTTCTAGTGCATGTAATACAAGTGTAATATAAGTTATTTTTTCTTGTATCATCATTTCTTTCTTATATAGGAATATATTTCTAACCTATTTGTTCTTATTATATAAAAAATTAGTTAAAAATACCATTACAAACATATTACAAATCATTACATCCTTTTTACAATACACAAAAAGAGCCCTTTCGGACTCTTTTTATATTCTCTATTACTATTTGATTGTTACTGTTTGAGTAGCTCCATCCCACTCAGCATCTAATCCTAATGCTTTTGCGATAAAGCTTACTGGTAACATTGTTCTTCCATCTTTGATAGTTGCTACAGTATCCATATAGATTGGAGTACCATTTACCATTAATTTGTTGCTTCCGATTTCTACTTGAGCAATTCTATCTCCTTTGAAGATTGTTACTGTTCTTGCTTGCTCATTCCAGATGATGTTTGCATCTTTTACCCCGATAGCTTCTGCAACATATCTTAAAGATAACATTGTTCTTCCATCTTGGATGTATGGTGCTACGTCAGCAGTTTTTGTTACATCTCCAACTTTGTATTCAGCTTGACCGATTACAAAGTTTACTGCTTCACCTGGTTTTGTGTTTTGATCTGCTGGAGTAATTACTCTTGCTCCTACTGTTTCTACTGCATATTCTTCACTGAAGTATCCATCGTCTGTTTTATCTTTGTCGTAGTTTTCTACGATTGCAGATCCACCAACTTTAACATCAATGTCTCCTTCTGCTACTGTACGGTCTAAGTCTAATTTGATTCCTGAAAGTACAATTGTACTTGCTTTACTACTGTCTGAATCTACTGGAATTGTTAATATGTTTTTATCTACTTTTGCTCCGTCAACATCTAAATCTACATTTCCTGTTGTTACTTTGATAGTAGGAATTGCTGTCCATTTTACTGATTCATCTAATGCTACTACTAATGTTTTCTTTCCTTGGATTGCTTCTGATTTTCCTTCTGTGATTGTGATATCTCCGATTTCTTGTCCTTTGATACCTGTTCTTACATCTTTTACATCAACTTTTACATTTATTGGTGCTACTGCTTTTCCTAATACTACTTCAGCTTCTTTGTCTAAGCTTCTTCCTGTTACGTTTGCAATGATATCTCCAGATTTACCTGCTTCTACAGATACAAAGAATTTTAAATAAAGCTCTGCTTGTCCTGTAGTAGTTGCTGTAAATTCTACGTAATTGTCACCTTTGTCTGTAAGTTCTACTTTAGATCCTGCATTTAATGTTCCTTCAATTCCTTGGATATCTTTTACTTTATCAGTATCTTTTGTTACTTCTACACCTAATACTTTTACCCAAGATGGGAATTCTACTCTAGTTTTTCTGTTTGCCAACCATGCATTTTCTACATTTTCTTCAATGATTAATGTTTGTAATTCATGTTCTTCATCACTATAGCTGTCTGCCATTCTTCCAGAGATGATCTCTTTTGCATCTCCATCTGCTTTTACACTTACACTATAATCACAGTATTTTGCAACTACTAAATCTTCACTTGTAATGTCATCTCCACTGATAGATACAGATACATCTCCATAATCTGCATCTTTTTCAGCAGTAACTTGTAATCCTTTGATATAGATTGTTCCTCTTGTAGAAGATGTTGCAGTAGTCATATAAAACTCTAAGTTTCTTCCATCGATTACTGTTTTAGAAGCATCTATAGAAGCTCCTGTTAATCCTCCTGTAAATTCTACATTTACAGATGATCCTACCCATTTGAATCCTGTAGGTAATTTTAATTTTACTTTGCTGTTTGTTACGGCTCCGATTGCTCCGATTTTTGTTTCATCAATTTGGATGTCTTTGATTGTTGCTGTATCAGTAAAATCTTCTACTTTGTCAATTGTAGCAACTGTATCTCCAGCTGCTGCTACTGCAAATGTATAAGTACCTCCACTGATTACACTGTCTCTTCCGTCAACTGTTACTTTTAATTCTCCTTTACCTTGTGCTTCTGCAAGCATTGGGAAACGATAAGCAATTTTGTTTTCTGGAGTGTTGTCTCCATATACTGTCACTTCTACAGTAGTATCATTTAATCTTGTTACCAATGCATTAGATCCATTTGCCATATCTGCTGCAAAATCTCCAGAAGTTAAATCAGAATCATCTAACCACTCTGCATTGTCTAACTTCATTCTGAAAACTTGTTTGGTTGTTGCACTACCAAACTCATCATCACTTTTTTCCTCAATTTTTAACTGAGGTGCTGTAGTTTTGTCTGTAAACTTATAATCATCCTTGATTTGCGGTACTTTGCTCATACTGTTGTCAGTAGCAGCAAATGCGCTCATTGGTACTAATGATACCATTAATGCTAGTACCAATAATAGAGAAAGTTTTCTCTTCATGTAAAATACCTCCTTAAATTTTGTTGTAATTTGTCGAAATTTGTAACCTCTTGGCTACATAAAGATTATATAAATTCATCAATTATAAATCAATGGATTTAACCATTCTGTAATATTGGTAAATGTTTCATGCGAGTATTTTCAATGGGTAGATAGGTTCTAGGTAGGGGGTATTACAGAGAGATTACATACTTTTTTGATAGAATATGTGTTAAAATGGAAATATTAGATGAGAGAGGAGTTTGTATATGAATATAGTAGGACTAATAAAAACAATGCGACCAAAGCAATGGACAAAGAATTTAATATTGTTTGCAGCTATTCTTTTTTCAAATCATCTTTTTGATCTTTACTTTTTAAAGCTTAGTATCATAGGTTTTTTTCTTTTTTGTATTTTTTCTGGAAATGTTTATATTGTCAATGACTTGGTAGATCGTGAAAAGGATAGGATGCATCCGAAAAAATGTATGAGACCTATTGCATCTGGAGCAGTGGGCAGTAAAGAAGCGATTCTTTTTTTAATCATTACTTTATTTGGAGCTTTTTATATTGCTTATAAAATAAATTTTATGTTTTTTGTCATTGGACTTTTGTATTTTTTATTGGTTACCTTTTATTCCTTTGGTTTAAAGCATATTGTCATATTAGATGTGATGACTATTTCCTTAGGGTTTGTTCTAAGAGCTTTAGGAGGTGTAGTCCTTATAGATGTAAGAATTTCTCCGTGGCTTTTATTATGTACTTTTTTATTATCCTTATTTTTAGCACTACATAAAAGAAAAAGTGAAATGGATTGGATAGAAAAAGGGCATAAAACCTCTCGTAAGATTCTTCATGAATATACTCCTGAGCTTTTAAATGATATGCTTCATATTGTTACTTCCTCTACTGTAATGGCATATTCTCTATACACCTTTAGTGCAAGTGGATCTATGTATATGATGGGAACTATTCCTTTTGTCATCTATGGAATTTTTAGATATCAATATATTGTGCATAAAAAAGGGATGGGTGAAAATCCAGAGCTTGTTTTATTAAGTGATATTCCACTCATTATCAATATTCTTTTGTGGGCCATAAGCTGTATTTTCATTTTGTATTTTATATAAATAACACCTGCTGATTTCTATCAGCAGGTGTTATTTTATTCTAATGACTTCATCATTCGATCCATCATAGTAGCCATAGCTATAGCAAATAAAAATAGAAGTGGAAAATTGTATCTTGCTTGTCCTTCATATACAAAATATACGGCTGTTAAAAAAACTGTATTAAAAAATGGAATGAGTAAATCATATGGAAGTTTATATTCTCTTTTAAATAAAGCTATAATCATAGGCTTTATTCCTATAATCATATAAATCATTCCAAAACTTGTTAAAATATAGACTATGATATTTTGATAAGCCATCTTAAAGTTCATGTCTCTTGTATAATTTACTTGTCTTTGTTTTTTCCATGTATCATATTCTTTTTTGATTTTCTCATTATCATTTGCTGTCCATGCTTCTATATCCCAAGTTCCTCCAAAAAAAGTTTCTTCTAATCTTAATGTTCCTAGTTTAAAGAAAGTGATAGGATGAGATAATATCCACTTCTTTCCTTGTGGTTTAATAATAGGCTCTATTTCATGAGCTACTTTCACATTTTTTGTTTTCAATATATTTCTTACTTGTTCTTTTACTTCTTTTGGAGCTTTTACATCCTCTAAATCCATCCATGCTCCTGTAGTATTGTAATCATTGTTGTTGATGTATAATACATATCCAGAGTTATAGGATATTGGGATAAGCCTTCCAAATTTTTTATAATTTCTATAAGTCCATGGAGCAATGACCAGTGTCATAATAATAAATGTTGATCCAAACATTAAAACTGTTTGCTTTAAATTTTTATTTTTAAAATATTCTACACAAGCTACAATCACAGGATATGCCATAAAAAAAGGTTTGGTAAGAGCAGTAACCCCTATAAGCACTCCTAGCATTGGATATTTTATATAAGGATGAAAATCATATACTTGAAAAAATATAATCATACTAAATAAAAATGTAAAAAACACTTCTGTTCCTACTACATTATTATAAGCAATATAATTTGGCAGAAGGACTGTAATCGTATAAGCAGTATAGATGACAAACTTTCTTTTGGTCATCTTTATTAAAATCAAATACACCAAAACAATTGTCAAACTTGATAAAAGTACATTAAATTTTTTCGCAATCATTATATCTGCACTACCAAATATTCTATAGATATATCCTAAAATCATAGGATATCCCATTCCTTGAAAAGCTACAGGAATACGATCCATCGTATGTCCTAAATGCATAAAAATATTTGTTGCAATAGTTTGATAAGCATCAAAATCAAATACAGGCTTACTAGGAACATTATTTATATACCATATCCTAGCATACACCCCTAGTATAAAAATCATCACCACATATATAAAACCTATCATATTTTTCCAGTTTTCATTTTTTCTCATAGTAACCTCCATTTGCTACGTTTTTAGTTCATTATAACATCATAAAAAACATAATTTATTAAAATTGTTTTTAATAAATTTACAAAACATATTGGAACGACACAGGGGTTGTTCCCTACAATTACATCATTTTCTTTTTTGTATCTCACAAACTATCATACACCTATATAAAAGTTTGAATCCATAATATCTTACATATACAAAGATTAGTACCTGACTTTTAAAGTTACATTCCTTTATGTCTATGTTTATCTATTTTATATATACAAAGGTTAGTGAACGACTTAAAAACAATTTTACCAGAAAACTTGATACGTAGAATAAAAAATCCGTAAAGAACCTTCAACTGTTTGAGCGACAGCGAGTTTTGAGTATTTAAAAATGCCAAGGATTTCCTTGGCATTTTTAGTATATCTTTATTTTTCTTTATTTTCAAGAGAAGCCTTTATAAAATCTCTAAACAATGGATGTGGACGAGTTGGCCTTGATTTAAACTCTGGATGGAATTGTCCTGCCACAAACCACGGGTGATCTTTAACCTCTACGATCTCTACTAATCTTTCGTCTGGAGAAATACCACTAATCACAAGACCTGCTGCCATAAGCTGTTCTTTATATTGATTGTTAAATTCATATCTATGTCTATGTCTTTCATAGATTAAATCTTCATTGTAAGCCATCTCAGCCTTTGTATCATCATATACTTTACATGGATAAAGACCTAGTCTCATGGTTCCTCCCATATCCTCTATATCCTTTTGATCAGGCATTAAATCAATAACAGGATATGTGGTATCTGGATTTAACTCTGAACTGTGAGCTCCTTCTAATCTTGCTACATTTCTTGCAAATTCTACTACTGCAAGCTGCATTCCTAAACATATTCCAAAGAAAGGAATCTTGTTTTCTCTTGCATATCGAGTAGCTTCTATCTTTCCTTCTACTCCTCTATCTCCAAATCCACCTGGAACTAAAATACCATCTGCATCCTTTAAATACTCTTTGGCATTTTCTCTTGTAACTTCTTCAGAATGTACCCAATCAATTTCGACTTTTACATCATTAGCAATTCCTGCATGTTTTAAAGCTTCCGCTACAGAAAGGTATGCATCATGAAGCTCTACATATTTTCCAACTAGTGTAATTTTTACTTTTTCTTTAAGATTTCTCTCTTTGTTAACCATTGCTTTCCATTCTGTTAAATCTGGAGTTTGACAATTTAGATTTAATCTATTACATACAATTTGTGCAAGTCCTTCTTTCTCTAACATTAAAGGTACTTCATAAATAGATTCTGCATCCATATTTTGAATGACAGTTCCTGGATCTACATTACAGAAAAGACTAATTTTTTCTTTAATTTCTTCTGTAATAGGTTTTTCTGCTCGACAGACAATAGCATCAGGTTGAATCCCTATTTCTCTTAGCTCTCTTACACTATGTTGTGTAGGCTTTGTTTTTACTTCTCCTGCTTTCCCTAAAAAAGGAAGTAACGTTAAATGAATATACATAACATTTTCTTTTCCTACATCATATTTGATTTGTCTTATGGCTTCTAAGAAAGGTTGACTTTCTATATCTCCCACAGTTCCTCCAATTTCTGTAATCACTACATCAGCACCTGTTTGCTTTCCAGCTCTTAGTACTCTTTCTTTAATTTCATTTGTGATATGAGGAATAACTTGAACTGTTCCTCCTAAGTACTCCCCTTTTCTTTCCTTTGTGATTACAGACCAATAAATTTTTCCTGTAGTCACATTACTATATTTTCCCAAATTTATATCTATAAATCTTTCATAATGTCCTAGATCTAGGTCTGTCTCTGCTCCATCATCTGTTACAAATACTTCTCCATGTTGATAAGGGCTCATAGTACCTGGATCAATATTAATATATGGATCAAATTTTTGGATCGTTACCTTTAACCCTCTTGCTTTTAAAAGTTGTCCTAAAGATGCAGCAGTAATTCCCTTTCCTAAAGATGAGACTACTCCACCAGTGACGAAGATATACTTTGTCATGTGTAAATACTCCTTTCACCATTTCTTAATTATAGTTTTACTGATTCTTTATTTTTCATTCCATATAATTAGAATTAACTTTTTTCAAAAAAAGAGAGAGGCCACCCCTACGGGTGACCTACCTGTATCCGTTTCATCTATATGGCAGGGCACCCATTGTAGGGTGCTCGTTTCACTTATCTTCTTATTATAACTTGATTATTATATCTTATTCCATTATTTGAGTCAATAAACTTTTTCGCTTTTATTTTAATATTTCTATGGCCTTTTCTAGTTGTAAATCTTTTTTCCACATTTCTTCTGTTTTTTGCTGAATTTTATCTCTTGTTTCTAAGGTTAATACTCCATTTTCAGTGATTCCGTTTTCTCTTTGAAATTTTTTGATGGACTCTTGAGTATTTACATCTAATATAGCAGTCAGTTTAATTTCTTTTTTTCCTAAGAAATTTAATCTTTGTTGGGCACCATATACATTTAAACCTTTTTCATTTAAAGTATACTCATGATCTTCAAGCATAGGTGCAAGATAATTGAGTAGATCTGGATCTAATCTCATATCTTCTACTAAAATATCTGGGTTGATTCCTACTTTGTCTATAGATCTTTTATGAGCCGTTAAATATTCTGCCATAGTCAATTTAATAGCCCCTCCATAATCCAGAGGAACAGTTTGTTGTACAGTTCCTTTTCCATAAGTAGTATTTCCTACAATCGTCCCTACTTTATCATCTTGTATAGCTCCTGTAACAATTTCTGCTGCACTAGCTGTATTTTCATTTACTAATACAACTAATTTCACATTTTGTGGATCTTTTATTCCTGTTATTGTTTCTTCTTCCCCTTTGAATTTTATATATACAATAGGATTGTTCTTTGGAGTAAAAAAGTCTGCTACAGCTACTCCTTCCTGCAAAAGTCCTCCTGGATTGTCTCTTAAATCTAGTATTATCTTTTTAATACTTTTTGTATTAAATTCTTCTAAATCTTTTTTTACATTTTGACTTGCATTTTGATTAAATTCATTTATTTTTATGTATCCTATTTGATGATCTAATATTTTACTTGTTGTAGGATTTACTTGAACAATGTCTCTTGTTAAAGTAACTTCTTGTTTTTTTCCTTCTCGTTCAATGATTAAATAAATAGTTGTATTTGCATCTCCTAATAAATAATTTGTTGCTTCTTTTAATGTCATACCTTCCATATTGTGTCCATTAATAGAAAGAATACTATCTCCAAACTTTAGTCCTGCTCCTTGAGCTGGAGAATTCTCCATCGGCTCCACAATAACCAATCGACCTTCTTTGACAGAAACAACTGCACCAATTCCTGCATACACTCCTAAACTTTCTTTATTAAACTCTTCATATTCTCTTTGATTCATATATCCACTATGATCATCTAAATATAGAAAAAGTCCTTTGTAGGCTCCTTCCATAAGTTGTTCTTCTGTTACATCTCCATGATAAAATTCTTCTATACAAGAAATCATGACTTTTAAATATTCTATTCTTTCATCTAAATTATGAAACTTTTTAACTGGCTCTTGACCATAAGTCACACTTGTACATACTAAAGAAAAAATTAACGTCAATATTAATAAAGTTCTTTTCCTTCGTTGTAACATTTTAGCACCTTCTTTATTTATTATAGATGTTTTTATTATATCACGAATCTATACAATAAAAAGTATAATTCTTATACTGTTGATAAGTAAGTTTTTAGAAAAAGTATAAAATAGTGACGGATTTTATGACTTTTCTACAAACTCAAAGAGCAGAATTTCTTCTGCCCTTTATTAATGGAAATTTATAATATTTTCTCTATAATCCTTTTGTAAATCCTTTTGTAAAAATTCTAAAAATCTAACAAGCATGACAGATGCTTCAGCTCTTGTAATAGGTTTATTGGGATTAATACGATTTAAACTATCTCCACCTACTAAATTGATTTCTCTTGCCATGTATATACTATCCTTTGCCCACATAGGAATTTCTCTATCATCTGTAAAGGAAGTGTAAAATCCTGGTGCAGGAGCTTTAGAATCAAATCCTAATGCCTTAATTAAAACAGTAATAGCCTCTGCCTTTGTCAAAGGTTCTTTCGATCCAAAGAGATCTTTTGATATTCCTTGAATCAACCCTTTGTCTACTGCATCCTTTACATAAGGATATATAGGATCTTTGATATCTATATCTTGAAATACTGATTTTTCTTTTGGCGCATTTCTTTTTTTAGTTTTCTTCTCTTCTTGTATGGTAGGCCTGATGTTGCAAGCCTTCATGACAGCTTTTACAAATTCTCCCCTTGTAAACGATACATCAGGTTTAAAAAATGAAGAATTTTCATCAAACACATCTAATGAATACAATTTGTTGATAGAACCTTGTGCCCAATGCCCTCCAATATCTCTAAACTTTGGGATTACCAATCTTTCAAGCTTTGGAACCATTTCTTTTTTAAGTTCTACAGTTCCTATGTTTCTTCTTTTATTATCTATTTTGTCATCTTTGACTCTTGGAAGATCATATTCATATCTTGTGACCATTTCTTCATTTGTCACTCTTATATGCCCTCCATTAAAGCTTGAAAAACTGGCTTCATTGGCTGAATACTTTAAAGTTTTAGATAAACTATCAGAAACTTGAGCTTTGACTGTAGCTGACCATGTACTGTCTTCCTCTTCTTTATCTTTTTCGTTTGCTTTTTTCGTACTTGTAATTGTATAATCTAATATTTGTGTTTCTGTACCCCCCCAGAAATTTTTATACCCTACATTTCCTCCAGTCATTTCTACAATAACTTCTCCTTCATCTTTATTGAAGGTATAATATTTTCTTGCCTTTAAATTTCCAGAATAAAAATCTGATGCAGGACGATTGTCTATAATATCTGATTTGGATAATTCATATCCACCATCCTTTAAAAGTTCATATTTATTCTTACCAATTTTAATCGATTCCTTAAATGATTTTAAAGTAGTTTGTCCTATAGTTTGCCCTTTGTCATTTCTTTTATCATAAATGGTTTCTAAATCTACTTTTCGATCAAGCTTGTCTCCATTTGGTGTTTTTAATTTAAAGGTATAGGTAGTAGTTTTTTCTGTATCCTTTTCATTTTCTTTGACCTCTACCGTTCCTGTAAATTTCATAGGCTCTCCTGTAATGAATACCATCTCTTCATACTCGTACTCATTGTTCACTCCTCCAGAAAACCCAGGGAGCTGTGCCCATACACTTATAGGAACAATGATCATACAAACGGCTATAAAACTTGCTATGATTTTTTTCATATTCTCTCCCCCTTATTTTACAATCACTACTTTTGCGGTAAAATCATCTCTGACTACATATAATCGATCACTAGGTTTTAACAACTCAGGCGAAATAACCTTTCCATCCTTAATAATCATAGCTTTTCTTAAATTTACTCTAATGGTTGAATTTTTTATCATCCATTTATCGTGACGATAGCTGTAATCTTTTCCATCTCTTAAAGAAACTGTCCATCCTACTTGTGGGTCATCTTCAATTTTTTCTATACTTCCAGTAGTTACTCTATGTTTGCTTAAAGAATCTAGGCTTTTTTGTACCATAATTCCACATATCCTATCTCCATCTGTATAAGCATAAGAATACCAATCTTTTAAATTTTTATCTCTTGAAGATTTTGTATCTTCATCTACTGCATAATCTTTGGCAAAAAATTCTTTTGCAGAAACATATTTTTGATTTTCTAAATCATAAATCATAGTATCTTGATCATAGTATAATTCTTTTTCATCACTTTCTTTTCTTGTTCGATAGGATTCCCATTCATGATCATTTAAAAGATAAAAATCCTTTAGATAAACTGAATCTTCAAATATTCTACTCATTCTACCTGCATAAATATAATTTTGTCCTATATTAGAATTGTTCAGATCTTCATTGTATATACTGATCACATCTGCAACTTGATTCGTTCCTCTTCCATCTGCTACAATAAACGCATCTGCATTTGGAGTAATAGCATCTTTGTCTACCAATCTTCCATTTTTAATAATCATAGTACCTTCTGTAAAACTAATATTTTTCTTGTTTTTCAATTCAAATTGATCTGCATACCAATTGATTTTTTCAATTTTATCTGAGTAACTTCTTTCATATTGATTTTTAAGTACCATTTTTTCAATTTTGTCTGTTCCAAAGAAATCCTTCATAGCTAGATACGCCATTTTTCCTCTATAGTATTTTAAATTTTCATAAGGAACTTTTTGTCCTCCTATATAAAGAGGAAGATCTGAACTATAAGGAATTGAAATACTACTATTTACTTCTTCCCATTTTCCATTTTTAAATACTTCTACTTTATCAAACACAATCTTATCTTCTAAATCATCTGCTCTTTTTATGACTCCTTTATAGAGATCTTTGATTAAAATGCTATTTCCTTCTATATTAAGTCTACTAATCACATCTGAATTAATTTCATCAAAATATAGTTTTACTTTATCTCCTTCATATAAAGAAGATAGAAGTGTATCTGTCCCTTTTTTAAGTGTAATGGTGGCAGGAGAAGTAAAGTAAGTTTCATCTCCCATAGGAGTTTTTACTACTAGCTGATCTCTATCAATTTTTTTGACTATTCCAGACCTTACCTTTCCCCCTGGAGGAATGTATCCTGGATTTTGTGTAGAATAACTTTCAAGAAGTGTTAAGCTTCTTCCTTTGATTTGTCCATACACTTCCATACCTGCTTTAAAATCTTTTAGAGTAACAGGAATTTGGTCAATCGTACATATCCCTTTGTTAGAAAGAGGAAGAAGATGGACTGTTCCATCATATTCCTCTATTTTGATTTGATTGTCTATAATTTCCTTTACATATCCTTCTATCTCTCCACTTCTATAGGGCGTTATATAGTCTGCAAAGCTCATCATCGAAGTGAGTAATATTAGTACTATACTTATACAAATTTTCTTCATGATTACCTCCTACTTCCTATTACGGAGAATCTTCCTAAGTTTTGACTCAGTCCTGTAATGGCATAGCTTCCTTCATTTCCATTTGCAATAGGTAGCCACTGCCTAGTTTCTTCATTGTAACGAGCTAAATACATATTTTTTGTTCTTCTTACATCTGCTTTTGTGCGATCTACATCCATTGTAATTTGTACATATGAAGGGAGATAATTCATTGGAGTATTTTCTCTTTCTACATATACCGAAGCTTTAAGTTCATATTCTTTTGATAATGAAGTCATACTACTTACATTAGACATATTTTTAACTTGAGAAATCATAAATTTTATCCCTGAATCCTTTTTATTTTTATTTTCCCTTACTTTTTCTGAATAAAAAGATTTTGGATTCATTTTAATATTAAAATCTGATCCTATAATATTAATATCTTTTGCATCAGCTCTCGCAGCTACATAAGATGGAATAGAAATCACTACATCTTTTGCTCCTGCCAAATTTCCTCTTGTTAAATCAATATCTAAATTTTGATCATAATCGTCCTCTCCAATAATGATGTTTACAAGATTTCCTTGTCTTTCGATCTTTGTTTTTTCTCCTAATTCTCCATCTGTATCCTTAGGACCTACAGTAGATCCTGTTTTTACTTCATTACTTTCCATGGAATATTTAGATCCTCCAAATTTTCCAATAGCTGTTACTACAAATTTGTATCTAGTTTTTGGCTCTAGGTCCTCATATACAAAAGAGGTAAGCTCAGTACTTCCTACAAATTCTTTTTTATGACCATCTACTACTACATAAATTTCATATTCCTTAGCATCCTTTACTTCATTCCAATTGACTTTTATATATTGATCATATACAATCTCTGCTCTTACCCCTGTAGGAGTAGGTAACTCCGGAAGACCATATTTGATATTTTCATAAATGTCACTTGCCCCCATATCTGGATTGATGACTATGATTCCTTTTGTATCAATTTTTCCAGCAGGAGTTTTAACTATAAGTGTTCCTTCATCTATGAATTTTACTTCAGCTGCATCTGTTCCTTCTAGTAATTTATAAGGTTCACCTTTGATATAGATGATTTCTCCTTTGTCTTCTTTACTTCCTTGTTCAGTAGATGGAACAAATACTACTCTTGCTCCTTCTATAAAACCTGAACCTTTTATCTTGATTTCTTCTCCGCCTTCTACAGAAATAGTATCTATTACACTTGTTTCCGTAGAATCTTTTGGATCTACTACTGAAACAATTTGTGGAGCACTCAAATAAGTATATTGACCAGTAGGGTCGGATCTTTCCCCATCAGGATTTTCTACTACAACTTGAAAATCTCCTGGTTCATGTGGTGGAGTAATAATCTTTATAGTTTTATAATCTATTAGCTTAACATTTTCTTTTGGAACCATCATCTCTCCAATATATACAGATAGTCCTTCTCTAAAATCCTTTCCTTTTATAACAACTGTTGTGCCTCCACTACTAGGTCCCTGATCTGGAGTTACAGATTCAATAGATGGTCCTGTTTCTCCCTTTGTAACTTGAATATATATAGGAGGAGTCAATTCATCTGATGCAGCATTTCCATAATCTTCATTACTTACAATTACTCTAAATAGCTTTCCTACATTTTTTTCATCTACTAAAGGCATAGTAAAAGTCAATTTATTAGGAAGCTGATACGTAATATCCTTGGCTCCTATAACTATATCCCCTATTTGAATGGTAGCATTTTCTCTAAAATCAGATCCTAAAATTGATATGATATTTCCACCTTTGTAAGATACCTTTTGAAGTTTTACTTGTTTTTCATCTATCTTTTCTAAAACTGGATTTTTTCCGTCTTTCGTAATATTTATAATCTTAGGTTTACTATCAGGATTTTTATATTCAAAATTTGTTGCAACTTCTCCTCCATCTGGATTAATTATTGTAACAGGTACTACCCCTACCGTATAGTACGAAGGAGTGTGAACAACTATTTGTCCTGAATTGATATACTCTACCTTCGGTGCATACCCTCTTTCTATAAATAGTCTCCTATCGGAAAGTTCAAATTTAATCCATTCATCTCCTTTATTTGGATTTACATATGAATGTACCTCTCCTGCAGTATCTGTATAAGTTAATAGACCAACAGGTACATAAACAGTTTCATCCTTATAAGGTAATGTCACAGAATAACTTTGTTGATTCTCCATAATACTAATCTTTAGAGTATCATCTACCCCATTGTACTGTACAGAAAGTCCTCCATCAAGTTGTACACTTGTTCTACCATTATCAATTCTTCCTGAGTTTTCTACTTCTCTTGGAATATTTTTATTGGTAATTTTACCAAATCTTACAATTACTTGAGAAACATCTTTAATGATATAATCATTTCCGCTTTTATCATATACTTTGATATTACTTTCATAAAAATCTTTTCCTTTGATCTCTACTCGATCTCTACCTTGCTTTTTCCCTCCATTTGGAGAAATACTCGTAATAGTAGGATTAGAAGATTCATAAGTATAGCTAACTTTATTAGATATTCCTGAATCATTATTGACTACATATACTTGTGTAGGTCCTGCTTTTCCCTCTGGTGCAATAACTTTTAAATAACCATTGTCAAACTCTACAACTTCTGCTTCTGTACTCCCAAAGTAAACTTTAGGAAGTACTGGTACAACAATCTCTTTATATTTTTCTTTATATTTTTCCTTAAGATCATCTACTCTTTTTCCTGTAAAATCATCTGGTCCTTCTACTCCTGTATCTGGTTTGTCCGTTTTTATGCTATAGTGGTTTAAATCCCTATAGAGTTCCTCTTGATCCCATTTTTCATTTCTATTATTATCATTATAAGGTTCATAGAATCTAAAATCATCCCCTGTAATTTCTACATAATTCCCTCCAGATGCTTTTCCTTGTACCGGAATAATTTTGTGAATAACAGGATGAGAAATCGGCACAATATAAGTAAATCCATCTTGTTTGCTTGCACTTCCTCCATCTGGATTGACAATTACTACTGCAACTGCCAATCGATCTGTTCCATATTCTTTTTGTATATCTACATTCAGTTTTGGAACTACCACTTCTAGGGAAGTACCATCCACGCCTACAATCACATCTTTATCTAGAACTTGTACTCCGTTTATATACACTTTTGTCTTTTCTGTTCCATTATCTATAAAACATTCTCTACCTTCTACTCTTTTTCCAGTAATCTTAATTCTATATCCTCCATCTACAGACCCTTCTTTTGGATCAATTTTTTCAATGTTAGGCCTGCTGGTAGGTTGTGTATAATAGTAAAATCCTTCTTGATCTACTTTACTATCTTTTTTAGTATCTGGATTCTCCACTGTAACATCATAATACCCATCTCCCGGAAGAACTGGAACTGTAAAATACAACTTGTTAATATTAATCACTTGTACTCTATTTCCCACAATCATTTTATTTTCATTTACTTTAAAAGGTGTCATGAGCTTTAATTCTAATGTATCTGATCCAGTTTTACTAGTAAGTTTTAGTACATCATTTGATCCATCCTCTTCTATGGTAACTACATATGATGCTCCTCCATCTTTGTCAGCTATGATTTCATTTCCTGATAAATAAATGCTATATCTTTGATCTGATCCATTAGATAATATAGTTTTATTTTGTAAATTTTTATCTATAGTATAGTATTTTCCTAGACTTGATTTGTTCTCTAAAATAATACTTTGATAATAATCTTCTAACTTTAATTGATTATTTACGATTCTTAAGATTTTCCCTACTTTATTTTCATCTATTTCATTAGGAGCCTTATAAGGTAATAATGTTATTTTTTTTGTATTTTCATCTATATTGTACTCATTAATATCTTTACCCTCTAATAAAATCCTAGTTCCAATAAGCTTATATGCGTCTTCTTTAGTAGCTGTAGGATCAGGCTTTAGAAAGTTTTCTCCTTCTACTACTACAAGTGTCCCTGTCTTACCTGATTTAGGATTGAATTGAATCAATTTTGGATTTGTATATGTTTTTACATAAACAAAAGGATGAATAGCAATCCCACCTTCTGGGTTAAGCACTTGTAACTGAGTTTCTCCCTCTCTTCCTGGTGGTGCTTTAAAAGTAATTTTCTTTCCATCTCCTTGTAAAGTAATACCTTCTACTTCCTTACCATCAATAATTACTTTTACCCCTTCCTGAAAGTTAGATCCTGTAATAGTCACCGTCTCTCCTCCGCCTATTGTTACTACATTGGGAACTACACTTTCTATAACAGGTTTTTTATTTTGAGAAGGTAAGACAAACTCTACTGCATCTGGTTTATTTACATAAAGACCCTCTTCAATAGAATTTCTTACAGGATTGATAACTTTCACAGCAACTTTCCCAACAGTTTCCATATTTGTATCTTTTGGGATATTTACTAATATCTTGCTTCCTATTTCATTTCCTTCACTTCCATCTAATTCTTTTCCTTGCTTGTCAAATACTTTTAAATACAATTCTGGATTTGATTTATCTCCTGTATCATTTTTGTTAAGTCTGATTCCATTTCCAAATTCAATAATAGGATATCTTATTATTTCTTTTCCACTGGAATCTTTATATTTGTGAATTAGAAAATTTTCTCCATAAATAGCAATCATTCTATCATATTCTTCAGAAATTTTGTATTCTAAAGGTACCTCGGATACTTGAAGAACTTGTATTTTTTCTGGAGTAATACTTGTAATTTGAGGTTTAGTCTTACTTAAAATATAAGTATATCCATTTTTCAATTCTGCTCGATCTTTAATAACAACAGCATTTTTACTCGTATCTTCAAATTCAAAAGTAGTCACTGTCTCTACAATAACATCCTTGATAGGATTTGTTTCTGCATCTGTAATACTAGGAGTAATCACACTCATCCTATCGATATTATCTGTAAAATTGTAATCATAATCTGATCCATCAGGTTTTTTTGTAAATTTACAAATTCCTCCTATAATAACCCTCACTGTTCTTTTTGCTGATTTTACTTTTTGTCCATTGTAGCTCCCTGTAGAATACTTAATCTCCATATTTGTTTCATCTGTTGTACCATCTGGATTTTTACTCATATTTACTTCTTTATAGGCTTTATCATCTGGTTGAAATTGAGGCGTATTTAAAGTTCCGAAAAATACTCCAGACAATTCTACCTTTGATCCTGAATCTGGACCTTTATTAGGTTCTACTGAAAGAATTTTAATCTTTTGTTCTGCATCAATAACTGTAAATTTTTCAAAGTTAGGAGATTGTCCTATAATAAGCATTTTATAAATAGATTGATTTGGGTCTGCCCCTGGTGGAATCTTATTGGTGAGTACTACATAATACTCTCCTTGCTTCAAATTAGCAGGTACATGAGTTGTCAGTACTTGTTTTCCATCAATACTAGGATCAAATCTAGTATCTGTGCCTTTGTTTTCATTGGTATATAAATCATTTAATTTTTCCAAAAAAAACACATCAAAATTATCTAGTCCCGTGGTCGCTGTAAATAGCACTTCATCTCCAGGTCTTCCTCTATTTGGATTCATAATCAATCCATCTATTGAAATAGTATCTACTAAAGTAAATTGATTCAGATAAGTATTTTGAATGGTAATTTGAACATCCTTTTTTCTACTGCCATCAGAGGAAAAATCTATATCCTTTATAGTACTTTCCTTTTTTAAAATTACATTTTGAGTTCCAGCAACCCCTCTTAATTGTTCTTTAGGAATTGTTACTGCTGAAGTATTCGTAAAAAGAGTATTAGGAATGGTATAAACTCCTCCTGCTCCTGCTGTATTTTGAAAATATGCTGAATGACCTATTTCATTGTTTATTTTATCCAAATTAGAACCTGTAAAAGTAATAGGATCTTCTCCTATCTTTACGCTTCTTTTGTCTACACTTAAAAGAGTAGGTAATGCTTTTTGTTCAATAGGAATGCTAGTATTTCCTACAATAATACTATCTCCTACAATATCTCCCTTTACGATAAATTCCTGTACTGTTTCAAAGTTTACAACAGGATTGGTGAGCACGATAGTTCCTGTAGGAGTAAATGTACTTACCTCAATGCCTTTTAAGTAATTTCCTTGAATGGTAAGCTTGGTCTCACTTACATCATAACCTCCATTATTATAAATTTTAGTAATGGCTACATGACTTACATAGTATTTATCTGGATCATAAGCAAAGCTTTGTATATCTTGCCAAGGCATCATTCCCATAACCATGGAGAATATAATTAAAAAAGATACAATTCTTTTTCTCAAAATAATACCACCTTTCTAGTTTGCTACAACTACAAATATTCCAACTCTAGGACTTGCCAATTCTACTTTTCCATCTATTAAGTTAATTGTGGCATACTCTTCATAAAAATTTCTTGTAACTTCGTCATATCTTAGAACCTTTACATTTTGGGCTACGCCAGATTGAAAAGGAATACCAAGTCTTATATTATCTATCTTAAAGTTTTTACCTGATACTTGTATAAAATCTGATAAAACTCCTTTTCCTCTTAACTTTCCTTTTAAAGTTTTTGCTACCAATGGCTCTACTCTTCCTAAAGACATTTCAATTTTGTCATCATTTCCATAAGGATCTAATGTAAGTCCATAAAGAGTAATATCTGCCCATTTTGATTTTGTCTTAAGCATCCCGATCTTATATCTTTTTTCTCCTTCATACCAGATTTTTCTGATATATGTATCTGTACCCATAGCTTCATCTAAATCTACATTAAGCTCTCTTACATTAATATCACTTGGAGAAATTAATAAAGTATCTTTGCTTATTTTTAAATCTCCTCTTACCTCTCCATATTTTCCATTTTCTTTTATTTTATATTCTTCATTTGGAATATCATCTTTGTCTCCTGATTTTATTACACTCAAAGTTCCATAAAGAATTCTTTGATGGTTTTTATCATTTTCTACTAAAATATCATATATTCCATCTTCTAAATGATCTCTTCCACTTGGTAAATATACCTTAATCAAAGAAGAACTAATTACTATCACATCTGCTGCTTCTATATCATTAAAATAAACTCTTACTTTTCCTTCTGTATCAAAAAAATCTCCTTTTAAATATAAAGGTTCATTCTCATCATAATCCTCTGGAATGGTTCCCGTAGAAATTTCTTGGACTTGAGGCATAGATGTAGTTCTAAAGGTCCACTCTAACGAATCATTTCCTGCTATTGTATCGCTATAACACACTATATCTGGTGGCAAGATCACTTGATAAGTAGTTTGAGCCCTTAAATTTTTTACTGGAATATATAAAATAGCTTCTTGATTTTTCTTTACAAATACATATTTATCTTTATATTCCTTTATTTGTTTTTCTTCTAAATTTAGAATATCATCTATCCATTGGAAATCTACTAGATTTCCTGTTCCTCCTGCTGATCTTACAATACAGCTTTTAAGATCTTCTATATTACTAAGCTCTAGTGTATTATCTTCATCTTTAAATACTACCTTTATAAATTGATGCCCTCTCGTAACATCATCTACTGTATCATGGTTAATATTCTTTTCATCATACCAAGGTCTTTCATTTTCTGAAGACGGATATTTACTTTTCACTACAGGCTTGCCTTTTCCTTCAATATGTAATAAATGATTACTAGTATCCTGTCCATATACAAAACTACTTACTGTCTCTTTATATACTTCATGCCCTACAGAATAATTTTTATTATCTAAATAAGACCCATTTTCAAAAGTAAGTTTTAATAAATAATCTCCTGAATTGTCCTCTAAGGATAAATCATTTCTTAAATCACCTTTAATCCCTATATCTATTTGGGTAGGATTATTTATTTTTACATTTTTTAAATCAATTTGAAACTCTTTAAAGGCCTTTCCTCCATGAGGTTCTAACCATGCTTTTATAATGTGTTGGTGAAAATTTGTTCCTATAACTGAAAATACTTGATCTGAATCATGAATGTCTTTAATCTTCAAATTATTATTTTTCAACTCATTAATCGTCTTTTTTGATGTTAAATGATCTGGTTCTGTATAAATATCTAATATAATCGCCTCTACCCCTCGTTTTTCTTTCGTTTGAAAAATTCCTTTAGGGATAAATATTTTATAATGTTTGCCCTTTTCTAAGTTTTTTTTGAAAACTCCATTTTGATCTGCCTGCACTGGATATAAATAAACTTCTGTTTTGTTGACTTCATTCTCTTCTGTATATTTTATCTTATAATCCCTCATTTTTAATTTTTTTGATGGCTCATCCAAGTCTTCTATAGTAATAGCCTCTAAAACTTTTTCTTTTGCTTCTTTAGGATATACAGCTTCAGCTACTGTAAGAACAATAGGATCATTCTCTCCAAATGAAGGAGTATGAATAAATGTACATTCTCCCTGTTCTACACTCCCTTTCGTATCTCTACTTAATATATCAGATACATCCCAATAAAGAGGCACTTCCTCTCCATAAACAACTTGAAATGGAATGGCCATAAAAATTAGTACCATACTTAAAAATAAATAAAATCCTCTACATTTTCTCATCTTCTTTTGCATCACTTAGATGCACTCCCCCTCTCTTAGATATCTTTCTAGTTATTGTATCGGACAAATTCCGACTTTTCTTTATTTTTTCATCCACTCTTATTCTACCAAATATTTCTTATATTGTTTGTTTCTTTTTTATTACAACCCCCATATAGTTCTTTTAGACTATTCCTAATCTAAAGGTTAATTTAAATATAAATTCATAAAAATTAGGAACAATATAGTCCTTTTTTCACAGTTGAGGTTTCTTTATTGATTATGATACAATAAAATAAGTATATAATACTTTGGAGGTATCAATATGAAAAAAAAAGCTTTAGTATTTTCATTAACTTTAAGTTTAATGTTTTCTGGAACAATCATAGGAAATGCAGCACCCTATAGTTCCCCTAGCATAAGTGCTCTTCAATATGAACTAGATCAAAAAAATATTGAAATTACAAATCTTAAATTTCAATTAAGTCAAAAAAATGTAGAACTAGATATCTTAAGAAATAATCATACTTCCTCTAACAATGATACATATTCTAGTAGTAGTATTAAGGATGTACAAGATATTTTAAATGATCGATATGATGATCACAAAAATAATGGTAGAACCATGTATTTTGATGATTTCACTGTAAATCAGCTTTCTAATGGTAAAATACAAGTCAAAGTATATGCAGATTTTGATCGAGATGATCGTATATGGAAAAGTAGAAGTGATTCTAACTTTGAGGACTTTATAAAAGATATTTGTAAAGAAATCAATAAGAAATACGAAAAAGATATCGAAATTACTGTATATGACAAAGATCGAGATAGAATTGCAGAATATAATTATGATGAATATCGAAATAAATTAAAAAGCGATTATACTTATGGAGGATCTTCTAGTTCTTCTAACGATTTAGATGATGTGGAAAAAATACTAAATGATGATTATAATCGTCATAAAAATGATGGACGAACTTTGAAATTTGATTATACTCTTGTAAAATATAGTAATGAAATAGACGTAAAAATGTATGGAGACTTTTATAAGAACGACAGAGAATGGAAAAGCAGAGACAAAAAAGAATTTGAAAAGTTTGTAAAAGATGTATGTAAAGAAGTTAATGATGAATTTGACACAGATGTTATGGTTTATGTGTACGATAAAAATAAAGGAAATAGTATTGGAAGATACAAATTTGCAGACAAAGATGATTATTTTGAAGTAAAATATGAGGAATAAAAAATTCGCATATTCCTATCGGAATTGCTCATATCGCCAACGAAATTCTTTCATTTCATTCAGAATTTCCGTTGCTTAAAATTTGATGACAATTTAACTTTCTAAAATTATATACAATTTATTCATTGATATAATTTCCTAATGAATAAAAAAAATCGCATAATGCGATTTTTTTTATTCTATCTCTCCATAAAATATTTTTCCTTCTGGGTTTTTATAAATTTTGATCATATCTCCTATTCCTATAACAGAAGGAGGATTCACTTTTCCGTTTTTATAAACTGGAAAGCCCTTGTGAAAAGTAGATGTAGTAGATCCTTGTATCAAAATATCTCCATATATCCCATCATCATTTAAAATAGTAATGATTGCATTTTCTACTCCTATCAAGTTTAAAAATCTAGGGTTTTGCTCTGAGGATACATAGTTTTGTATCTTTTGTATTTCTCCATGCTCAGTAGTATATCCTTTCACTTCAAGGATTGTCTCTGATGCAGCATCTAGTATGGCTGCTAATTGGCCTCTTGTAATAGAATTTTTCGGATTTAACCTTCCCTTATCTCCACTAATAATTCCTGCTTGTAGGGCAGCTTCTATCATAGGGGCATTTTCCGTTTGTATGTTTTTAAAATCTCTCATTGTATAAATTTTTTGTTGATTGTCATAAATAGGATTAAGTCCTACCATTTTTGCTACCCAAATACTAGCCTGTTCCTTATTTAACAGCACTTTCCAAGTATAAGCTCTTTTCATTTGATTCTTTAGGATCTTTTCTATATTCCTTAATTGTTGAGATTTTAAGTTCTCATCTTGCTCATAAGTTTCTCTCTTTTTTTCAATAGCTAAATCTATTTTTTCCTTTTGAGAATCAGATAATTTCTCTATTTTTTTAACTTCATCTCCAGTAAGAATTCCTAAATTTTGTGCTACTTGAATATAAGCATCCATATATGTATCATTTTTTGTATTAAACTTATATTTCCCTGTATCTATCTCTTTTATATTACTTTGTGCTAGTGTTTGAGCTTCTTCTTCTCCTCCCATGAGTCTTACCATCCACATCAAAGCTTCTTCTCTTGAAATTTTACCATTTGGATAAAATTTACTCGTTCCCTTTACTACTCCTAAAATGCCCATCTTGTAAATAGACTTTTTTGCCCAATGATTTCCTACATCTGTAAAATTACTATTTTGATACGTACTTGTATAGTTTTCTACTCCTTCATAGTTTAGCTCAAAAGCATATGTAGAAAATGTTAGACTCAAAAAAGTAATGATCACTACCAATAGTCTTATTTTTTTCATCTCTTCACCTCTTTTATTTGTCTATTTATTATTTCGTCATATTCACACTTTTCTTTTAGTATTCTATTAGATTTTTATAGTCACATCGTGATAAAACATAAAACTTGTTAACCATCCCTAAAAGAATACTTACTTGTTTCCCTTTATTCCTGAAAATATTTTTTCTTTTTATTTTCTTAATTTTAGCAGTCTATAGTAACATATAAAAATCCATAGAAATAGATCAATCCTAATTAAGTAAGTTTTGTAAGGTTTCTAATCGACATGAATAATAAAATCGTAAAAACTTTGAACTGTTTGAGCGTAGTGAGTTTTCAAAGTTTTAGATTTTAGAAATTCATAAGATTATAGAAATCTCAAAACGTAACTTTTAGGCTATCTATTCTATTGGATTTTTATAATCCTACCTAGGACAAAACACAAAATTTGTTAACCCTCCCTTTGTTTTCCGTTTCACAAGAAACATAATAAATGAGCATAAAAAATACTTAAGGCATTTGCCTTAAGTATTTTTTATATTTATTCTTATAATTTTTCTCTATCTACTAATCCTCTTTTAACAATCTCAGTTACAGCAAAAGTTCCAACATCATCTGCATAAGATCCAGAACCAAAACCTGCATCAAATCCTAATTCTGTTGCAAGCTCATGGCTAATTCTAGGTCCTCCACAGATTAGAATTACTTTGTCACGAATTCCTTCTGCTTCAATAAGCTCTACTAGATTTGTAAGGTTTTTGATGTGAACATCTTTTTGTGTAACAACTTGAGATACTAATAATACGTCTGCATTTAATTCAATTGCTTTTGCAATGAATTCTTCGTTTGGCACTTGGCTTCCTAAGTTGTATGCATCCACACCTTCATATCTTTCAAGTCCAAAGTGATGGTTGTAACCTTTCATATTTAAGATCGCATCAATACCTACTGTATGAGCATCTGTACCTGTACAAGCTCCTACGATAACAACTTTTCTTTTGATATTTTCTGCAATATATTCTTCTACACCTTCTTGACCAAAAGATGTTACTTCTACTTTTGGTACTTCAATAGTTGTAAAGTCAATTGTATGAGAGCATTTTCCGTACATTACAAACATTGTATATCCTACACCAAGGTCCTCTGCATGAGAAACAGCTGGTTCTTCAAGTCCCATTTTAGCAGCAAGACGTTTAGCAGCTTCTTTTGCTTCATCTCCACAAGGAACTGGAAGGGTAAAGCATAATTGTACTACCCCGTCATTCATTGTATCTCCATATGGCTTGATTTTAGTTAAGTCTAATTGGTTTGTTGACATTATCTTGCACCTCCTAGCATTA
This sequence comes from Inediibacterium massiliense, assembly GCF_001282725.1. Taxonomy (NCBI): domain Bacteria; kingdom Bacillati; phylum Bacillota; class Clostridia; order Peptostreptococcales; family Thermotaleaceae; genus Inediibacterium; species Inediibacterium massiliense. The sequence goes on from NZ_LN876583.1 coordinate 104,115, forward strand.
ATTCAACAAATGGGTTGAAGTGTTTTGGATCTTTTGTAGTAACTCCTTCAAGACCTTTTCCTCCGTCTATTGCTCTTCTGATTCCTGCAAATTTACCTTGTGAAATTGTTTCAAACATTCCGTCTTCTTCAATGTTCTCTAATAAATCAGCAGCTTTTTGTAATACTTCTTGTGCTCTTTGTTGAATGATTCCATCTTTTTTGAATTCTATTTCACCAGAAATATCTCTAGCATTGTTAAATACATATTTAGCATTTTCAATAGATAATGCTCTATCTTGTAGTAATGGAGTATGGATTGCTTCTGTAAGCATTCCTAATAATTGAAGACTTTGGTTTGTCATGATTGCAACCATGTTAAATAGTGCATCTTGAATATGACCTTTGTAAATGTCTCCTGTCATGAATTTTGTTGGTGGCATGTATTTAAGTGGCGCGTTAGGGAATATTTCTCTTGCCATTTGTGCTTGTGCTAATTCATATAAGAAACCATTTTTAGTTTGTGGATCCATTTCAAATGCATGTCCAAGTCCCATTTGTTCTTCTGGAAGTCCAGCAACTAATGCAAATTGTTCGTTGATAAATTGAGATGCAAGTACTGTATGTGCTTCTTCGATTGCATCTGCAGTTGTTAGGTAGTTATCTTCTCCAGTGTTGATGATAACTCCTGCAAAACCATTGATAATTCTTGAGAAGTATTGGTCAACTAATGTTCTTTGGATATTGATATCTCTGAAAAGAATTCCATATAATGCGTCATTTAACATTACGTCTAGTCTTTCCATTGCACCCATAGCTGCAATTTCTGGCATACAAAGTCCTGAACAGTAGTTACATAATCTAATATATTTTCCAACTTGTTGTCCAACTTCATCTAATGCTTTTCTCATGATTCTGAAGTTTTCTTGTGTTGCATAAGTTCCCCCGAAACCTTCAGTAGTTGGTCCATAAGGTACATAGTCAAGTAAACTTTGTCCTGTTGTTCTGATTACAGCGATAATATCTGCTCCTTGTTTTGCAGCAGCTTGTGCTTGTAATACGTCTTCGTAGATATTACCAGTTGCAACGATTACATATAGGTATGGTCTTGGACCTTCTCCTAATGTAGCTAAAAAATGATCTCTTTGTGCTCTGTTTTGTCTAACTCTTTCAACCATTTTTTCAGCAATTCCTTGAACGGCTTCTTTGATTTTTGCATCATCAGCTACAGGAACTTTTGTTAAATCAAGTTCTCCTCTTGCAACCATTTCAGCAATTTCTTGAGGTTCTTTTCCAGTGTGAATCATTGCATTACCAATCCAGTAAGCAGCTCCTGCTCCTAATCCGCCACCTTCTTTAATGTTATCTACTACAACATTTGGTAGTGGTACTTCAATTTCATCCACACCATCTATTCCTAAAAGTCTAGTAACAGCTCTTTCTACTGTTACTGTTGTATGTTTGTCAATAAAAACTTGAGTATCTGCTGCGATTTTTTCAGCAGATTTTCTTGCTCTTTCAATAACGCTTTGGTCTAGATTTAACTTGCTTTGCATTCTTTTTCCTCCTTTTTTTAGTTAGCATTTAGCCGTTAGCAGTTAGCTAAAGCAAAATACTAACGGCTAACCGTTAACAGTTTTGTAATTGTTTTTCCGCATCTTGTAATAAATGCTCTTGAAGTCCCATAAGTCTTGCAATATTAATAGCATCTCTTGGTACTTCATGGTTGTTTTTCACTTCTATCAATCTGTAGTCCATATATTTATGAACTACTTCTATTCCACCTTCTAAGGTATTTCCAATTTCTTCTTTTAATGCTCTATAATCTACTCCTTCAAGGCCTTTTACTTGTAGATGATAAACTTCATCATCTGCTGTAAGTCCATCAAAATGAGAAGTAATTACTGTGATCGTTTCTTTATTTTTCAAGAAATTGATTAATGCTTTAGAAATTGCATATCCTTCAGATGGATTGGTTCCCCTAGCTAACTCATCAATCAAAATAAGTCCACTCTCATGAGCTCTTTCAATAATATTTTTAATTTGTAATATTTCTGCCCCAAAGGTACTTAGTCCCATATCTACTGACTGTAAATCTCCTAAAGAGAAAAAGATATAATCCTTTATTGAAAAAGTCATCTCTTTTGCAGGAACAAATAATCCAAATTGTGCCATAGCACTTAAAACTCCAATTAATTTTAAGGATATGGTCTTTCCTCCCATGTTGGCACCTGTAATGCAAGTCACACCACTTTGTAAATTTACTGAAATAGGGGTAAATTCCTTTTCCTGTTTTCGAAGAGTATCAGCTACTTTTATATGTTTTCCATCTATAATTGTAAGAATTTCTTTATCTGAAATTTTAGGCTTTACACCTTCCATTCCTATTGCCAAGTATCCCTTAGCAATTAAAAGATCCATGGCTCCAATGGCTTTTATATTGTTATAAAGATTTTTAATTTCCTTTTTTAAAGATTGAGTCAAACTTCTTCTTACAACAAATTCTTCTTCTTCTTCTTTTAATTTTAATTCTTCTAATGATTTAAGTATTTCATCTGTATTTCCTTCAAGTTTGACTTTAAAAGTAATATTCATATAAGTTTCTGAACTATACACAAGACGTGAACAGTTTTCTAAAGCCTTTACTGCTTCACGATCACTCTTATTTACAGATATTTCTCCATTTGGTCTTATCTTCATATTCAATTCTTCTTGTACAGCTTCTCTAGCTTGTTTTTTAGAACGTTGTATTTGACTTTCCATATCTTTAATTTTTTTTCTTAAAGATGATAAATTTTCTGAATAGGTATCATATATATAAAAAGTATTGACACCATTTTTTTCTGGATCTAGTAGATCCATTAGGCTGGGCATAGGCATAATTTTCAAATCTAGTGGTACGTTCCAATTTAACTTTTGAATGATTGCATCCATTTGTTCAAGCAAAAATAAGAAGCTTTTGATTTCAAATAATTCTACAGTACTTAAGACCTCATCTTGTTCAATTCTTTTAAAAGAACCTCTTAAATCCTTAATGTGTTTGAATATATTTCGCATATCTACCAAAGTATATCTATGCTTTTTAATCAATCCCATTACTTTTTCAATTCGTTCATATTCTTCTAAAAGTCTTGATTTTTCTTCTTTTAAATAAGGAGTCATCTCTTTTTTAGCAGTATCTCCATAAGGAGTATATACCGTAATTCTATTCCAAATATAGTCAAGCTCTAGATTTTTAAATACTTTTTCGGAAATAAACATCTTTACTCACCACCTAACACAACATCAAAAACAGGAATTGGATTTAAAAACTTTTGCATATTTGCCAGGAATTCTTCTGGCTCATAATAATAGCCTTGAGGAGCATATGGATTAATTGTCACAGCCAACGGATCAATTTTATCGATCACTTGTACTTGAATGCCAACTTTCTTGAAAAACATCCAATCTTTTGAAGAGATAAATATTTTTGTTGCATCCCTTACTATAAAAATTACATTTTTATATTTTCTAGTAGTTTCAACAATCTTTTTTAGGGTATTTGTTACTAAAGAACCTCCTATGACTACATATCTTGTTTCATCTGTAATAGCTCTTCCAATGATCTCTCCGCTATTGAGAGCAGTTTGTATGTCAATAGGTGTCATCTCTTTCTCTTCATCAATAATGGCATAACCTTTTTTATCTATTATTTCTTCTGCCATGATTCTAATATGACGATCTTGTACTGGTGGCAATGCAAATAACTGTACCTGATGCATTGTCTTTTCTATAACTTTGTTCATATCACGGCTAAGTACTGCACCCGTTGCCAATATGGTAGCCTCTGTGATAGATGGGGAAGCAGATGAAATTCGATCTAGTGCTCCATCTACTACAACTAGATCTGCCCCTTGTGTTAAAAGTTTATCACATACCATTTTGATTTCTCGATTGGTATTTGGCCCTGCAATCTGAACATATCCTGAAGTTTTAGCTTGAACAATTACAATTTTCCCCATAGCTGTTGAAAAATTTGTAACTTCTAATATTTCAAGCTTTGCTTCTGTGTATTTAAAGGTTCCTTCTGTAGTTGCAAGTAAAGTTCCTTCTTCTACATAAATCATAGGTTTTTCTGTTTGAGTAACAAGATCTTGATTTTCGCCGTCTCTTCCTGTAGAAGTCAATCCTATTCGAATATTCTTTTCCATGGCTTCATCAATAATTTGATTTAAGGTTACTGTTTTTCCTGCATTTTTTGACATTCCTACAACTGAAACAATCTTATATTTGTTGAGTATTAAATCCAATAGCTGCATAAATTTTCCTCCTCAAAGTTATGAACAGCAGTTAGTTAGCAGCAAAGCTGCTAACTATAATCTGCTGAATCATTTTTACTCATGATGAGTTCTTTTTCTTCTGTCTAAATCAGTTGGCTCAAGAGCAACTTGATTTCCTTGTAGTAATCCAGCAACACCAGTAATTCTGTGTTTTCTTTCACCAGTACATACTGGGCAATGACATTTATCTTCATATGGAGTAGGTTCTGAATAAGTTGTGATAACTCCTTCGAAGTTTCTTAAAACTACTTTGCTTGGTGATTGACTCACTACATATTGTGGCATAACTGGAGTTTTTCCACCACCACCAGGAGCGTCAACAACAAATGTTGGTACTGCATATCCAGAAGTATGTCCTCTTAAACCTTCAATGATTTCAATACCTTTAGAAACAGGAGTTCTGAAGTGTTCGATACCCATTGAAAGGTCACATTGATAAATGTAGTAAGGTCTTACTCTGTTTTTAACAAGGTTGTGCATTAATTCTCTCATTACGTGTACACAATCGTTTACTCCTCTTAAAAGTACTGATTGGTTTCCTAGAGGAACACCAGCATCTGCAAGTAATTGTAATCCTTTTGCAGCAGTAGGAGTAATTTCTTTTGAATGGTTAAAGTGAGTATTTAACCAAATTGGATGATATTTTTTAAGCATATTCACAAGTTCTGGTGTAATTCTTTGAGGCATTACAACAGGAGTTCTTGATCCAATTCTTACGATTTCAACGTGTGGGATCGCTCTAAGTTTTTTGATGATATATTCTAATGTTTCATCATCTACTAATAATGCGTCTCCTCCTGATAATAATACGTCTCTTACTTGTGGAGTATTTTTAATATATTCAATAGCTTTGTCAATTCTTTCTAGTGGCATTGCATCATCATTTTGTCCAGCAAATCTTCTTCTTGTACAGTGACGGCAGTACATTGAGCACATATCAGTGATTAGAAGAAGTACTCTATCTGGATATCTGTGAGTAAGTCCTGGTGCTGGAGAGTCTCCATCTTCATGAAGTGGGTCTTCCATGTCAGCAGCAGCTTTATGAGTTTCAAGCATTGTAGGCACTGCTTGCATTCTTACTGGACAATGTGGATCGTTTTCATCCATTAAAGATGCGTAATATGGAGTAATACCCATTCTTAAAGTTTTTAGAGATTCTCTAATTCCATCTTCTTCTTCTGGTGTAAGGTTAATTACTTTTTTAAGGTCTTCTAATGTTGTAATTCTGTTTTTTACTTGCCATTTCCAGTCGTTCCATTGCTCATCTGTAACGTCTTTCCATAGTTCGATTTCTTTGTAATTTCTCATTTTATAAAAACCCCCTAAATTATATTATAAAGAAAATCGTTTTCTCTGCCTTGCACACAGAAACCTACTTATCTATTGGTTAAGCACCGCAGCAAATGCTGCGATGCGTTATCCCTATTATGCATATAATTCTTCGTATATTTCTCTAATTTCTTTGCTTTCTCTTAAAATTTGAAGAGTTTGTTCTGCATGACCTTTAGTATATCCATTACCCATGATCATTGTTACGTCAGAACCAACACCTTCTGCTCCTAGAGCTGCTTTTGTAAAGCTTGTAGCCATACTGAAGAAGTAAATTACTCCATCATTTTTAGTAGCTAAAATACTTGACATTTCAGTGTTTGGAACGTTTACGTTATTGATTGTAACGTCAGTCATTTTTCCATCTGTAAGTTCTTTAATTTTTTCCATCATTTCAACTGGTTTTGTAGCATCTGCTGCAACATATACATCAGCAACTTTTGCACGTTTAGCAGTTTCTAAGCTTTTTTCGCTATGTCCTAAACAAATTACTTTACCAGTAACTCCTGCTCTTCTTTTTGCTTCATAGCAGCAAAGCATTCCTGATTTTCCAGCTCCACCAATTACTAATACAGTGTCTCCTGGTTTTACTAATTTAGCAGTTTGAGCTGGAGCTCCTGCTACGTCAAGTGCAGATAAAGCAAGATTTTCTGGAATATCATTTGGAAGTACTGCATAAATTCCTGATTCAAATAAGATTGCTTTTCCTTTAATATCTACTTGATCGATATCTTTTCTTACTGTTACAATTTCATCTATTCTTAATGGAGTTAAAGATAAAGATACTAATGTAGCAAGCTTATCTCCAACTTTAAGATCTGTTTTACCTTCTAAAGCAGGTCCTATTTTTTCAACTGTTCCGATTAACATACCACCAGAACCAGTTACTGGGTTTTGATGCTTTCCTCTTTCAGCAACAATTCCTAACATGATTTCTTTAATTTTTTCTACGTCTCCACCTGCTTGTTCTTTAATTTGTGTAAAGCTAGCAGAGTCAACATTTAATGTTTGAACATTTAATAAAATCTCGTTGTCATAAATTTCCATATCATTGTCGATTTTTGTAGCCGGTTGTGGAAGAGCTCCTTTTGGCTCTATAACCCTGTGTGTTCCATAAGGACATCCTTTTTTCATCTTAAGTTCCTCCCTTATTTAATTTGTATTTTTATATCATATTTTGTCATGTTGACCTTTAATTCATACCACGAGAATATATAAGCAAACTTCATGCCAATTTGTTTTTTATTAAATATTTTTCTCAAAATAAACCTTCAAACCCCTGTATTTATCTTATTTTTCCCTTTTTACTTTTTTTCATTCTTGAAAAGGTTTTCTTTTTTTTTGCATACAATAACATCTATTTTATTTGTTTCTGCTGAATTTTAAGCAGTAAAAATTTGAAGAAAAACAAGGAATTTTGTTGATACTATTAAATTTTATACTTTTTTATTTTATATTGTAGGGTTTGTCTTGGTATTTTCAATTCATCTGCTGCATGGCTAATATTTTGATCCCACTTATTTAAAGCATCTTTGATCATGTGTTTTTCTAAGTTTTCTAAAGCTTCTTTTAAAGAAATATCCTCTATTTCTATTTTTTTTCTATTTTTTTTATAATATTTTTCAAAATGCATGGGTAAACATTCTAATGTAATCGTATCCCCATCCATAAGATTCATAGCGCCTTCTATCACATGTTCTAATTCTCTTACATTTCCAGGCCAATCATAATTTTCAAAGGCTTTTAATACTTCATTAGAAATCTTTTCTACTTTTTTGTTTAATTGATAATTAAATTTACCAATGAAAAATTGGGTCAAAAGTGGTATATCGCCTTCCCTTTCCTTAAGCTGCGGAAGTACTAAAGGGACTACGTTTAGACGATAATAAAGGTCTCTCCTTAAACGTTTTTGTTCTACTGCTATTAGTGGATCTTCATTACTTGCAGTTACAATTCTTACATCTACTTTTCTCGTTTTTATATCGCCTACTCTTCTTATGGTTCCATCCTGAAGTACCCTTAAAAGCTTCACTTGAAGCTCTATAGGCATGGAGTTGATTTCATCTAAAAATAAAGTTCCTCCATCTGCAAGTTCAAATAATCCTGCTCTATTGTCCGCTCCTGTAAAGCTTCCCTTTACCGTTCCAAACAATATACTTTCTAATAAGCTTGCAGGCAAAGCCCCACAGTTTTGAGCAATAAAAGGTTTACTTCTCCTTGGGCTACTTGCATGAATGGCATGTACAAACAGTTCTTTTCCTGTTCCTGTTTCTCCATAAATCATAACTGGAGAAGAAGTTTGAGATGCTTTTAAAGCCAATTCTTTAACCTTTAGAATCTCTTTGCTTTTCCCTACAATATCCAAAAAAGTGAACGTTGTACTATCTTGACTTTTGTGATCTTTTTTTTCTTTATAGAGAAGTTGTTCTTGTAACACCATCACTCTTTCAGAAAGCTCTTTTACATCCGTAATATTTCTAGAAATTTCAATAGCTCCTATTATTTTTCCTCTTGCTTTAATAGGAAAAGAAGAATTCACCGTAGTAATCTTATTTCCCTTATAACTTAAAAAACTTTGTTGAATATCAAAGGTAGGTACTCCTGTTTCAATGGCTTTTAAAAGAGTACTCGTCTCTGGATCTAAAGAAGGATATACATCTAAGATATGTTTTCCTATGGCCTCTTCTCTCTTTAGGTCTTCATATTGAGCAGCTGAACAATTGAAATAAACTATGCGTCCTCTTGCATCAATGATTTGTATTCCTTCTTCTACATAATCTAAAATCTTTTCTACATTGCTTTTAGAAAAAATCATTTCCATCACATCACCTCACAGCGCCCAATTTTCATCACGCAATGCCAGTTTTTTGTCATCTATGCCAAAATAAATGCAGCTCTCGCTGCTTTATTTTTACATTTTTTCTGGTGCATCTAATAAAAAGGCTTGCAATATTTTCTGAATGATTATTCTTATACACTCTATTATATTTAGCATAACATATTGTGCATTCTTTTCAAGTTTTCTAAACAAAGTTTTTTCTTCTATTTTATAGAAAAGTTCACTTAAATCTATCCCATATAAAAAAATCGTTTCTAGATCTTTGTGAATCACTTCTTCATAAATACAAATTTTTTTTAGAATTTGTTTTTCTAAAGATGAAAATTTATATTCTACTAGATGGATTTTTTCATCCATATTGATTCCCTCTTGTTTGAATATTTTTATGATAGAATAAATTCTACTATGCACATATTGCATAGAAGCTATTTTTTCTTTAGAAGAAGTCTTTACATAACTTTGAATATATTCTTCATCTATAAACTTTAAAGGTATTTTCATCAAATTTTTTTGATTCAATTTTTCATATAAAGCATTGGCATTGATAAAAAAATTTATAAATCCTGGAGAGATCACAACTATATCTTCAAAAATATAATTATCTTTTAATTCTTTTGTAATTTCATTTGCAATTTCTATAGGTTCTTTATGAAGCTCTTTAGAAAGTTTAAATGCAATATTACTTGTATAGTCTCCATGAGAATATTTTTTAGGAATAGTTACTTCAATAGAAAAAGGTAATGCTTCATACTGATATTTTTTGCATACTATTTTTTTAATTTGATCTTTTATTATGTTCATCTTCATCTACTTTCTATTGATTATTCTATTACATAATAGTAATATTGAGTTTGTTTTGACTTTCTGTGATTCCTTCTAGATTGATAAAATACTCTATCTGCACCCCACCTTTTTTTGCATCTGTAATAGAATAATTCATATCTTTTGTTAATACTTCCATATCAAAGACTCCATAAGGAGTATGATAAAGAGTTGTATATCTTTTTCCTTTTTCAAATACAATTTCTGATTTTAAGTTTCCAAATCTTTTCATATAAATTTTATCTTGAGAAAGTTTTACAGTGGTTGTACATCCTTTCATTCCTGATACTTCCGTTTCTTCATACACTAAATAAACTGCATTTTCTTTTTCATAGAGTTTTCCTTCTGTCACTAATTCTATTTTGTTTTCTTCTCCATCCATATCTATTTGCATGCCTTCTATTCTTAGCATAATATTTTTCATTGGTTCACCTCATCTATCTATCTTTATATCTTTTTATTGCAAGGTTTATCAATTCATCAATTAAATTTTCATAAGAAAGTCCTGTTGCCTCCCATAAAAGAGGATACATACTATATTTTGTAAATCCTGGCATAGTATTCACTTCATTAATGTATACTTTCAAAGAATCTTTTTCTACAAAAAAATCTACTCTTGAAAGTCCTGATCCATCTATAGCTTTATAGGCACATATAGCCATTTTTCTTATTTCATCAGACTTTTCTTTTGGAAGATCTGCTGGAATAACAAGTCTAGATTTTTGATCGTCTGAATATTTTGCTTGATAATCATAAAATTCATGAGAAGGTAATATTTCTCCTAAAACAGATGCTTTTGGATGATCATTTCCCAAAACAGCACATTCTATCTCTCTTCCTTGAATATAAGCTTCAATAATAATTTTTCTATCATGTAAAGATGCTGTATTGAGTCCCTTTATTAATTCTTCCCTGTTATGGGCTTTACTAATCCCTACACTAGAACCTAAATTAGCAGGTTTAATAAAAACAGGATAAGAAAATTCTTCTTCAATTTCTTTTATGCATCGATCTATATCTTCTTTTAGTTGATATTTCATTACAAATGTATATTTTCCAACCGGAAGCCCTTCTTTTTCAAATATTTTTTTACTAAGAATTTTATCCATTCCTAAAGAAGAAGCCAAAACTCCTGCTCCTACATATGGAAGGTCTGCCATCTCAAGTAGTCCTTGAATGGTACCATCTTCTCCAAATGGCCCATGAAGGACTGGGAATACTACATCTGCTATTTCTTTTAATTTTGATTTTTTTCCATTCATAGGAATAATAGAAAAAATTTCTTCTCCTTGATTTTTTGATATTTCTTCCCATTCTCCTGTCTCAATTTTTTCAATAGGTCCATTATATATCATCCAATTGCCTTCTTTTGTAATTCCTATAGGAAAACAATTGTATTTTTCTTTGTTCATAGCTTTAATTACAGAAGTTGCAGACATTAAAGACACTTCATGTTCTCCTGATTTTCCTCCAAATATTACTGCTACATTTATTTTATTCATACTTTAGCCTCCATATTAATTCTTTAATTCATTACTATTCTATACTTATCATTTTTATTAATCAATTTATTTTATATAAAAAACAGCTAAAAATTTTAGATGTTTCAACTTACTATAAATTATTTTTACCAAAGTTATAAAAATAAGGAACATTTATTGAGAATTTGTGAAAATACAGAATAAGGAAGAAAATTATTAGCATTACACTGTTTGAGCATAGCGAGTTTGTAATGCTATTTTCGACCGTTTCTTTATATTTTCCAAATTTGAAAATGAGTGACGTTTTTTAAGCAACGGAAATCTTGAATGAAATGAAGAGATTTCGTTGGCGCCATGAGCTTGCAAATTTTATAACTTTGTCATAAATAAAACAGCTAAAAATTTTAGCTGTTTTATATCATAAGTGTTCCTTTTTCACTTTTAATGCCCTTTAAAATCTTTTCTTCCTCTCCTGTATCTGCATTAATATATATTAGAAATTGATCACCCTTATAAGAAGCCTCAAATTCATAACAATAAATTTCTCCAAAGGAACTTGTAGGAATAATGCAAAGGCTAGGCTCTTTCTCAACTTTTGCACGAATATTTACTTTTTCTCTTGCTTGTTCTTTTGTCATTTTGGGAGGCTCAATATTTCTTTTGTAATTGGTAGTTAAAAAATGAGTGGAATCAAACCCTACAATTTCTCCATTGTCTAAAGCAATTTTTACTTTCACTAAATCTGGATACATAAGTACATTGTCTTGCTTGTATACATAATTAATCAGCAATACCCCATCATATTGTAATGTATAAGTAGGAACTAAATTTAAAAATCCTTTTTCATTTAGAAATTTGGATGCATGCTCTATCCCTTGCTCAGGAGATAAGGTAGCTTTTTTTACCTCTCTATTATTTAAAAGCCATGCTACATATCCATTTCTTTGACTAATATCAATATATACAGGATTTCCTTTTCCCTGTTTTTGATTTTTAGGAATGACTTCAAAGCTATACGTATCAATTCTTCCTTGTCCATTTGTTATTTTTTCTACTTTATCAACTTTTCCTCCTCCTAAAAAAGCAATTACCTTTTTTTCTGCTTCTTTTTGAGTAATTTTATTTCCCTTAAGCCTTGGTCTCATTCCCTCAATCACATGTTCTGAAAAAGGTCCATCATAAATAAGTTCCGGGTATTTTACCATTCTTTCTTCAAATTGATTAAATTTAAGCTGAACAGCATTTTGTTCTTCTGCTTCTTGATTCAATTTTTTGCTACCTTTTTTTCTTAATTCATTTTCCCAAACCACACCTTTTAAAGCTGTTTTTTGTAGATCATGTAAATCCTTTGAAAGATCTAGTGCATAATTATGAAGTTGTTCTAAATTATTAATTTCCTTTTCTCCCAAAACTTCATTATTAATACTTCTCTTGGCCATAGCAAAAGTATAGTCTCCCAATTGACTTAAAAATTTTTCAGTCTTTGTAATATCTCCATGTCGAATAGGAAGTTGTGATAATTTTTCTTGGGCATTGTATGCATTTTGCCATATATCTGAATACAAAACTATATTTTCTTTTTTCTGAGAAGAAACAATGAGTTTGGATAAATCTGTAGTAATGGTCTCTACACTTCCCATTAAATCATAATACATTCTTTGAAATTGATTATCTAAAAAAGTATAATATTCTTTTTTTTCTGCTTGTTGATTATATCCCCATATACCTGTTCCAATCAAAGCTACAGCAAGAATAAGGGGAAGAATAAATCTTTTCATTCATCTACCTCCTTAATTTCCAAACCAATGTTTTCCTATTTTTTTTATTACTTCCCTAGACCAAATCCACTTGCTTGTAGCCGTAGCTGGATTCCAATAATATAAACATCCCCCCGTAGGATCCCATCCATTCAAAGCATCTCTAGCAGCTTTAATACAACTATCATCTGCTGGAAGATTGATTTGTCCATCACTTACAGCAGTAAAGGCTCCAGGTTGATAGATGACTCCTGCAATTGTATTTGGAAAAGATGGATGCCTCGTTCTATTTAGCACAACAGCTCCTACCGCTACTTGTCCTATGTAGGGTTCTCCTCTTGCCTCTCCTGTTATTGCTTTTGCCAATATATTTACCTCGTCATTCCTAGAAGTCCCGCTATTACTAGCTTGATAATCTTTAGATGTAGCAGGCTCCTTTACCGGCAAGCCTATTTTTTTTGCAGTTTCATATCCTACTACTCCATCTACAGCAAGTCCATTTTTTCTTTGAAAAGCCTTTACAGCTTCAAAGGTTCCCCCTCCATATACACTATCAATAGGTCCATTATAATATCCCCATTGTTTTAATTTGGTTTGAAGTGTTTTCACTTTTTCTCCACTAGAACCCCAATATAGAGTTTCTTGTGCACTCCCTATATGTAAATAGGTTTGTATCACAATAGTAGTACAAAAAGTTAATAAAATAATTAATATAGTAACTTTCTTTTTACTTATAGTCATGTATATCCTCCTTTCATAGATTAATTTTATTTTTTGTTAGATTCTACTCAATTATTCAACATTTAACTATGTGGTTATTTTTAGTAAAAAAAATGAGGAAAATTTCCTCATTTTTTTGCCATTCTATTCAATTTTGTTTTTGCCTCTTCTAACATTTCTACCACTTTAAATTTTAATTTAATAGGAACTTCTCCCTCACTTTTAGCCGTACGAATCATATTAAATTCTTCTTTTGTAAGGACATTCATCATCTCTTTTTCAGTTTTTTTATCCGTTAATCCATTTTTCATATCAATAAAGCATAGAGGAGGAAACATAACACACCACCAATTTTGCCCTTCTCCTTTTCCAATCACTACTCGTAAAGCCTCATAATTTCCTGCTGGAAGAGTAATAGATCCATAATTTTTGGTAGGGAAATCATAATCTCCTAAAGAAGCTACGACTTTGTAACTTTGATTATTTTTTTGAATTTCATTTTCAGCAATAGTTTCTATTTCCTTTATATTCTTTTGAATGATTCTCCTACTTTCTTCTAGACTTTGAGACTTTTCAAATTTTGGATTCATTGCTTCAATAATTTTATCTCTAACCTTTAATTTTAATTCTTGATCCTTTGGATCATCACTATTTGCAAGAACATGAAATCTTATTAAATGATCTTTGTAGCTTTGCTGATTGTCATATACATCTTTGGTAAAATAATAAACACAAGAAGAAATACTAAGTACAAATATAATTCCTATCACCCATAACTTTTTATTTTTCCATATATACATATTCATAAAAATCCCCCTATCTGCCAATTTATCATCTTACTTTCAGTATTAACAAATAAGGGAATTTTTAAACCAACTTTTATATATTTTTCCTTAAAATTTATCTTGTATCTCCAATCCTCCTTATGATTATTTTAGAATTTACTTTTACTTGAGTTATTGGAAAAATTTCACTCCAATCTTCTCTTACTTCTTTCCAAATATTTGGTTCGTATTTTCTTAAATATTCTCCACTTTGTACAAGATCTGTTTGAAAATCTTTCTGGATTTTTTTATATAATTTCTCTATAGCTTGATTTAATTCCATTGATGCTTTTTTTTGTACCCTCTTAAGATATGTATCATCTAAAGGCTGATTTCTTACTTCAAATAGATGTTGACTTAACTCTGTTTCTACCTCTATATCAAATGATGTATAGATTTGTCCATTTTTTTCATATACTTTCATTTTTGTATTTGAATTTGTTACTTTTAAAGGAAGTCTAATATTGTCTACTTTTGTATTTAAAATTCCTCCATTAATCTTATTTAGCATAAACATCATCTTTTCTGTTTCTTGTTCTCCTAGCCATCCTACCAACTTGAAATCTTTAAGGACTGCCGACCCTGCAACTTTAATTTCATCTTTAGAAGCCATCATCCTAGGAGTAACGGCAGCTTTACTTTCATGTAAGCTTTTTAATACATATCCTAAATCCGCATCTGGAATCCTTGGAGTTACTTTTTTTCTACGCATCACTTCTCGAATAAAAAGTCCTGGTCCTAATTCATCCTTTACTTTTACCTTTACCACATCTTCAGCATTTCCTCTTGTATTCATAAGATATATCTTTCTTCCAATAGCAGGACTTCTTTCAATATTATCTAATACTTCTCTTACAAAGATTTCATCTTGAGCAAGCTTTTCTCCTAATACAATAGCTTGTGTTTGTCTAAAATTTAAAGTTCTTCCTGTTCTTGTTTCAAATTCATCCAATATATCCTCTAAATTATCTCCTACTGCACTATATACATATTTAGCATCTCCTTGTCCTTTTTGAGCTAAAAGTCCCGTATTCGGGTAAGAAATCGTTACGAGATATCTATTTTTTACTTGATCTATTTTTTCTTCTTCAGTGTTTTCTATTTTTATTTTATTTTCTTCATATTTATCAATACCCACAATAGCTACAAATGCCCTTTTCTCAATTTCAATCTTATCCCAACAACCTGTGAGCAATAATATACTCATCATACATAATAAAACTTTTTTATACACCACCTTTTCCCCCTTCCTTCTTTTTGATATAACTAAGCAGTAGTAAAATAGAAGGAATAATCACCATATGCAAAGTACCTAAATAATATGAAAATTTATCTGCATAATCTCCTAATTGAGCAATATTTTCTGGAATTAATGCAATAAAATAAATAAAAGGAATCAAAAACAATACCAAATAATTTTGTTCTTTTGATTTAAATATTCGACTCAAGGTTAAACTCGCACCAAAATAAAGAGGCACTACCGTCATAAATACAGTAATAATCCACACAGCAATGACAAATATCTGGATATTCTCAATAAATGCTCCTGGCAAATCAATAGTCTTAAAAAGTTCTAAAGACGGCCATATAATATGAGTTGTTTCAACAAGTCCAAATCTCGAAACTGTTACCACTACTATAAACATATAAATCCCTGCTACAATTAATACAGATAGATCTATATCTTTTTTTATATTTTCAGGATCTACAACAAAATTTGCACATACCATAATCATTTCTATTCCAACAAAACTAAAAAATGTAATAGGAATAGCTTGAATGATTTTAGAAATAGGAGTTTTAAAAACTGGAAGTAAATTACTAAAATGTAATTCTCCTAAAACAGGTATAGTAATCAATATAGCAAATATAATTACAAATGGAAAAAGTAGTTGTGCCATTCTAACAATAGATTCTATTCCACTCCTTACAAGATAAGTAGCTGTTAGTAAAAGAGTAATCATTAATACCTCAATAGGTGTATTAAAAAGTAAATAAGCTTTTGTAATTTCTCCAAATATTCTTAATTCAAAGCTTGTAAAAATAACAAGGTATATACAAAAAGACAAAGCAATCAAAGTTCCTAAAATCTTTCCTACTAAAGAATTACTATATTCAACCATATTTTGAGGATAAAATTTTTCTACTAAAGTAGTAAAAATTCTTCCTATTCCTAACGCCAACAATACGGTAATTGATAAAACAATCCATCCATCAGGTCCAACTTTCTCTGTAAGACTTCTTGGAATCGTTAAAATTCCTACTCCTACAATAGTAATACTAATCATCATTCCCAATTGAAAACTTGAAATTTTATCATTATTTCTATTCATCTTTTTCTTCCTCCCCTATAGCTACCGTTGTATCTCTTAGTCTATCATTGTCCCTCCTATGTAAAAATTCAGGTCTTTTTTTCATAAATCGAAGAGGTGCTCGAATCAATACATCTTTAAAATCCTTAAATGTAGTTTCCGTAGCTACAAATGGACTTAAATATGGAACTCCAAAGCTCTTTAAATTACATAAATGAATTAATATAATAATCAAACCTAATATAATCCCATATAATCCAAATACTCCTGCTAATATCATAAGAGAAAATCTGAGTATGCGAAAAGCAATAGCAAAGCTATAGTTTGGAGTTGTATAAGCAGCCATTGCTGTAAGTGCTACAACAATCACCATCAAAGGACTTACAATTCCAGCTTGAACTGCCGCTTGACCTAACACCAACCCCCCTACAATCCCAATGGTTGATCCTATAGGTCCTGGAAGCCTGACTCCAGCTTCTCTTAATAGTTCTAAAGAACCCTCCATAATAAATGTTTCAATAAATGCAGGAAAAGGTACATTCATTCTACTTCCAGCTACATACAAAGCCAGATCTGTAGGTAGCATTCCAGGATGATAAGAAGTAATAGCTATATAAAGACTTGGAAGAAACAATGCAAATACAATAGATATAAACCTTAAAATTCTTAAAGCAGATGCAATCAAAAACCTTTCACTATAATCCTCTGGAGATTGTAATAAAGTAACAATGGTTGCAGGAATCAAAAGAACAAAAGGAGTATTATCTACAATAATAGCTACCCTTCCTTCTAATAATGCAGCCGAGACAACATCTGGTCTTTGCGTATTCTGAATTTGGGGAAAAGGTGACTTCCACTGATCTTCTATAAATTGTTCTATGTATCCGCTTTCTAAAATGGCATCAATTTTAATTTCATCCAATCTTTTTTTGACCTCTTTTAATATGTCTTTATTTACAATCTCTTCTATATATAAAATAGCTATATCTGTCTTTGATCTTTCTCCTATCTGCATTTGTTTTATTTTGAATTTAGGATCACGAATTCTCCTTCTTACTAAAGCAGTATTAATTCTTAGTGTTTCTACAAATCCTTCTCTTGGTCCACGAATAACTGTTTCTGTTGAAGGTTCACTAATAGATCGAAACTCCCATCCTTTTGAAGCAATAACAAAAAACTTGTCCCATTTGTCTACGATCAAAATCGTATCTCCACAAAGAATTGTATCAATAGCTACATTCATATCATCAATCTCTTTTATATCTGCTACAGAAATAGATTGTTTTTTGATTTCTTCAAAAAGTTTTTCCTTCATCAAATGAGGTTCTTTTAAAATATCAGAGGATAAAAGCATCAAACTTTTTAAAACATATTCCTGTAAAAGATCTTTGTTGGATATACCTTCTGCATATACAAGTGCAAAATTCATTTTTTTATCTTTCATAGGTTGAAATTCTCTATAAATCACATCATCACAATTACTTAAAATTTCTTTGATTGTATCTAAATTTTTTTGGTAGTCTTCTTTAATTGGAATTTTTACTTTTTCTTCTTTAGGCTGAAATAAATCATCAAAAAAACTCATAAGAAAATAGCTCCTTTCTTCATACTATTTTAAGAACAATATAAACTCCTATTCCGCCTATAATATATACTAGCCCTACTCCTTTACAAATTTTTGCTTCCCTATATAATTTCTTCTTCTTTAAATTTTTACTATCTATCCATAAAGAAAAAAATCCTATCCCTAAAACTAAAAATACCAAATACAAAGAATAAATATCCTTTAGTTTTTCATAAAAATATAAAATTATTTTTTCCAAGTTTCATCACCCGCTTTTCAAAGTCTATAATATAATATTTACCTTTTTTGAAAGGGATATACAAAAAAAGAACAGCATTTGCTGTTCCTCAAACTATTGGCAAACTATATTTTAGCAAAGTCATAAAATTCGAAACCATTATTGAGAATTTGTGAAAATATAGAATAAGTGAGAAAATCATTAGCATTACACTGTTTGAACATAGTGAGTTTGTAATGCTATTTTCGATCGTTTCTTCATATTTTCCAAATTTGAAAATTGGTTACATTTTTTATGACTTTGTATACAAGATAAGGAACAGCATTTGCTGTTCCTTTTTTAAATTATTCATTATATGTTTTTACAATATATACTTGATTATATATTTTACTTAAATTTTCATAAGCAGATTTTGCTTTATTATAATCTTTGTAAATTCCAAACACCGTAGGACCACTTCCGCTCATTATACTTCCTAATGCTTGGTATTCTAACATCTTCTTTTTAATATCTTTTATAATAGGATGCATACTTTCCGTTACAGGCTCTAATACATTACATAAATTTTCAGAAAGAATCTTTATATCTTTATTTTTTAGAGCCTCAATCATAACTTCCGTCTTAGGATGATCTATAATTTGTTCTACATTTAAATTACCATATACACTAGCCGTTGAAACACTTATATTAGGTTTACATAAAACAATCCATTCCTGAAATCCTTGTATAGAAGTTAATTTTTCTCCTATTCCCTCTGCAAGGGCTGCTCCTCCCAAAATACAAAATGGAACATCTGCCCCTAAATTCACCCCTAAATCCATCAATTCTTTTTTGGTAGCTTTAAGATTAAAAAGTTCATTCATTCCAATCATAACTGCTGCTGCATCTGTACTTCCACCTGCCAGTCCTGCTGCTACAGGAATATTTTTATGAATGTAAATTTCAATCCCTTGTTTAATACCAAAATGATGAATCATAAGCTGTGCTGCCTTATATGCAATATTCCCTTCATGATTGGGTATATATTCACAATTTGAATTTAAAATAATTCCATTTTTAATAATTTTCAAACTAATTTCATCATATAAATCGATTTGCTGCATAATCATCTTCACTTCATGATATCCGTCTTCTCTTCTTTTTAGAACATCTAGTGATAAATTGATTTTTGCTCTTCCTTTTATTTCTAATTTTTCCATTTTACTCACCTCTTTTGTTCTTTCGTATTATTTTATCATTTTTTCCGTATCATTGTACATAAAATAAAAAAGCCTATAAGTTTATAGGCTCTGACTGCTGACAAAGTATATTGTAGCAAAGTCATAAAATTCGCAAGCTCATGGCGCCAACGAAATCTTTTCATTTCATTCAATATTTCCGTTGCTTAAAATTCGGAACAATTATTGAGAATTTAGTGACGTTTTTTATGACTTTGTCTACAAACTTAAGCCTATAAGTTCATAGGCTTTTAAACTAAGTTTTTAAAACTCATATACAAAAGTTTTTTGAATCACAATCTGATCTCCAGGATAAATAGAATCTGCCTTTTCAATATGATTGGTTTCAATCAATTCCTCCACAGTGGTATTATATCTCTTAGCAATCTTCCAAATTGTATCTCCTGGTTGTACATAATATATAGTAATACTTGGTCTTTTGCTCATATCTACTTTTTCATCTAATTCTTGTGCATCTACAATAACTTCTATTTTCATTTTTTCTTTCACTGTACAATTGGCTCCTATGTTGATTCTTACTTCTATTTGTTCTGGATTAATTAAACTATAATCTATATCATAAGTATGTAGTTCTACTTCTGCCTCCATGTTTTCCTTTGCTTTAGGAATTTCCACAAAGTGTCTAAAAGGAATTTCTTGTGCAAAATTCTTGACTCCCTTTTCTTCATCTTGACATAAATACAATACATTTGTTTCTAAAACACCTTCTATGATTACTTTTTCATCATTTAAAGTCATATCTGTCATGACAGGCCTTGCATTCACATGAAGCACCTTCAAAATTTGTAATGCATCGTCAGGTATATCTAGCATTTCTTTTACAATCACATTTGCTGTATTATCGCCTACTTTTTCATAAAAGAAAACAGGTTTTTTATCTATTTTTAAAACCTTTGTTGGAGAATATGCATCCACTAAAACTTCGTTTTGTTCTATCTCACTTACTACTGCATCAATCTTAATTACAGCTTCTACTTCTACGATTCTTTTATCTCCATCTACATTTTCTTTGATCTCTGTATATACTTCATCTCCTTTTAACTTAATTTTGCTTTCCATATCCTTCATAGCATTGGGGATTTCAACAAAATGAGTAAAAGGAACTTCATTTCTCATTATACATAAAGAATTCTTTTCATCATCTCCAACATACAAAGTATTGATTTTAACTACTCCACCTACAATAACCTTTCCGTCTGTAACCTGCCTTTCTTTTTCTACAGGATAAGCATCACATTTTACGATTTCTAAGATATCTGGCATACTTTCATCAATTTCAATTTTTTCTCTTACCATAGTCTCAGATTGGTTTGATCCTACTAGATCTTCATAATATATATTTTCTTTTAAAACCTGTACATCTTCTAAACCTTCTATCTTTCTAAGTACTTCCATTTTCGTAGTATCCATGCTTTTTCCTTCTAAATCCACAACTGCTTTAATCCCTATTTTTCTTTCATTGACTATATAAGAATCAATATGTTCTATAAAGGCACGAATATCCGTTCTCATATTAGGCTCTGTAGCTGGAATATCCATACTTTGATTAAAGCCTGCACTAGCATTCATGCCATACACAGGATACTCCCCTGTATCTGCAACATAAAGTATTTTAAAATTTATGACACCCTCTATGTTCACTTTATCCTTAAGAATTTCTTTTCCTGTAATACTAATATCACCATCTACAGATATAATTCTTGAAATATCAGGTTTTATATCCGGCACTAATATTTCTCCCTCTACAAGTGCTTGTGTATCCCCTCCACCAATTACTTGATCTATCTTTAGTAAATCTCTCATTAATTCCATAGCCATTGATTTTCCTCCTCCTTTAGTCCCTAAATCACACTACTATTTATCTCTTTCTATACTTATGATGAAGTACATAAAAAAAGAAGTGAAAAATAAATTTTTCACTTCTTTTTTAGAAATTTCTCTCCTTCTATAATCATTCTCTCAACATTTTCTTTAGCAGGAGATCCTTGTGACTTCTTTGATTCTATACAATTTTCTATTTTAATCACTTCAAAAATATCTTCTGTAAATACATTTGAAAATCCTTTCAATTCTTTTAGTGTTAAATCTTCAATATTCTTACTCGCCTCAATACAATAAAGAACTATTTTCCCTACTATTTCATGAGCACTCCTAAAAGCTACTTCTTTTTTCACAAGATAATCTGCTACATCTGTAGCATTCATAAATCCTTCTTTTGTATTCTTTTTCATCACATCTTTATTTACCTTCATTGTTAAAATCATTTCATTAAAAATATCAATACAAATGCTTACAGTTTCAATGGTATCAAATAAGGGAATTTTGTCTTCTTGCATATCTTTATTATAAGCTAGGGGTAGTGCTTTCATAATGGTCAATATATTGAATAGATTGCCATAAATCCTACCTGTTTTCCCCCTAATTAGCTCTGCTACATCAGGATTTTTCTTCTGTGGCATAATACTGCTCCCTGTACTATAAGCATCATCTAGCTCTATAAAGTTAAATTCAGCACTATTCCAAATAATCAATTCTTCGCAAAATCTGCTAAGGTGCATCATAACCAATGACATATCACTCATAAATTCAATAATAAAATCTCTATCACTTACTGCATCTAGTGAGTTTTCACATATATGAAAAAATCCAAGCTCTTCTTTTAAAAATTCTAAATCTGTATGATAAGTAGTTCCTGCCAAAGCTCCTGCCCCTAGAGGCATCACGTTGACTCTTTCATAGCAATCTTTTAGTCTTAAATAGTCTCTTTTAAACATTTGAAAATATGCCATCATATGATATCCCAAGGTAATAGGTTGTGCTCTTTGAAGATGTGTATACCCTGGCATAATCGTACTTATATGTTCTTTTGAAAGTAATACGAAAGTATTTAATAAATTTTTTAGTTTTTTAGAAATGCTATCCATTTCATCTTTTAGATATAATCTTAGATCTACTGCCACCTGATCATTTCTACTTCTTGCTGTATGAAGTTTTTTTCCTACTTCTCCAATACGATCCGTAAGAAATTTTTCAATGTTCATATGAATATCTTCATAGGCTGTTTGAAATATTATTTTTCCTTCCTCAATATCTTTTAAAATCTCTTGTAGTCCTTTTATAATCTTTTGTCCTTCTTCTTCTGTAATAATATTTGAATGCTTTAGCATTTTTGCATGAGCGATACTTCCTATAATATCATGCTTATAAAGTTTTTGATCAAAAGATATAGATGCATTAAATTCATCTACAATACTTGCTGTATTTTTTAAAAAACGTCCTCCCCATAGCTTCATGTTTTTATTTCTCTCCTTTTGAGTTTTTTTCATTCATCAAAGCACGGATTGTCAAAGGCAGTGAAAATAAGTTAATAAAACCTTCTGCATCCTTTTGATTATACACATGATCTTCTCCAAAGGTTACAAATTCTTCATTATACAATGAATAAGGTGAATAAGATGCAACGGGCGTGCAATTTCCTTTATAAAGTTTCATTTTCACCTTTCCACTCACACACTCTTGCGTACTATCCACAAATTTAGATAATGCAAGTCTAAGAGGCGTAAACCACAATCCATCATAAACAAGCTGTGCATACTTTTGTGCTACTATTTTTTTATAATTTAAAGTATCTCTATCTAAAGTAAGCTTCTCTAGTGCTTGATGTGCTTTAAAAAGCACCGTCCCTCCTGGTGTTTCATAGATTCCACGGGATTTCATACCTACTAATCTATTTTCAATAATATCAATCATTCCTACTCCATTCTCACCAGCTAATTGATTGAGTAGTTTCATCATAATTACTGGATCATAATCTCTTTCATTTATTTTTACAGGAATTCCTTTTTCAAACTCTATTTCTACAAAAGTAGGTACATCAGGAGCATTTTTAGGAGATACACTCATCATATATATACTCTCATCATGCTCATTCCATGGATTTTCCAAATTTCCTCCCTCGTGACTGATATGCCATATATTTTGATCCCTACTATAAATTTTTTCTTTTGTAACCCCAATTTGAATATTATGCTTTTTTGCATATTCAATACAATCTTCTCTAGATTTTAAATCCCACATTCTCCAAGGAGCAATAATTTTAAGATGAGGATCTAACGCTTTAATGGTGGCTTCAAAACGAACTTGATCATTTCCCTTACCTGTAGCACCATGAGCAATGGCAATAGCCCCCTCCTTTTGGGCTATCTCAACTAGTTTTTTTGCAATCAATGGTCTAGCAAAAGATGTACCCAATAAATAATCATCTTCATATACGGCAGATGCCTTAAGAGTTGGAAAAATATAATCCGTAATAAACTCTTCTACAACATCAATTACATAAACATTTACAGCTCCTGTTGCTAATGCTTTCTTCTTTACTTCCTCAAAATCTTCTTGTTGACCTACATTGACACATACAGCAATCACATCCATTCCATGTGTTTCCTTTAGCCAAGTAAGAATAACAGATGTATCCAATCCTCCAGAATATGCTAAAACTGCTTTTTCTTTTTTCAAATGAATTTCCCCTTTCTAATTTATATATTGAATATATTATAACAAAAATTTATAATTATTCAACATATTTATTCAGATTATTTTATAATTATTCACAAGCGTTAAGATATAAATAAAAAAAGATGAAAGCAAATGCTTTCATCTCAAAAAACAAAATACCTTCTGGCTTCCCCAGAAGGTTATTATCGTTAACTAGCTTGGATTTTTTTGTCATTGTTGCATAAGGTAATTTCAACTGTTTCTGTAAGTATATCTGAATAGCTGTAGGAAACTCTTCTTACCGTATTATATCCACCGTCTATACACACTACAAAGATGTCAGGGTAAGTTTCTTCAAGAATACCTTCTTTTACGCAGATCTTCTTTCTTCCTTTGTTGGCTTTTAATCTTACTTTTTCCCCAACAAGGTGTTCTACATCTCTTTTGATCCTAGCCAAATCATTCTTTTGAGCCATTGAATCACCTTCTTTCACATAATACAATACTATCATATCATATTACAGAACAATTGTCAAACACTTGACCTATTATTATATAATGGATATTTAATATTGTCAATAAACGTTTTAAGTTCCACAAGGAAAACATTTGCACTTTCATGTCCATACTACACGAAAATAGAAGAACACTTAGTTCTTCTACCCATAAGAGTAAAATCTTATTAAGCCTGTAGCCATAGCTTCTGCAATTTTATCTTGTGTTTTTTCTTCTCTTAATTTTTTTTCTTCTTCTGGATTCGTAATAAAGCCAACTTCAATATGAAGAACACTAGATTTTACTTCTCTAAGAAGATAGAATTCAGCTATTTTTGTTCCCCTTTTGATCAATCCTACTTTTTTATGGATTTCTTCTAAAATAAGATTTCCAAGAATTTCTCCCTCTTCATCTCCTCTATAATGATAAACTTCACTTCCTGATATATTAGAATTTAAAAAGGAGTTTTGATGAATACTTATAAAGAAATCAGGTCTTACCTCCTCAGCTAATTTGGCTCTTTTCCCAAGCGGAACATAAACATCTTCTTTTCTCGTTTCATATACTTTTGCTCCTAATCCCCTAAGCTTTTGAGCAAGCTTTAAAGATATACAAAGATTTACATCTTTCTCTCTCAGTCCTGTAGGTCCATATACATCTTCTGTATTTATCCCTCCATGACCTGGATCAAGTACTATTATTCTCCCCGTTAAAGGTTTATTTATACTGGGTTTATCAAAGTTTTTGATTTCTACTCCTGTAAAATAATATTTTAAAATTTCTTCTGCACTTTTTCCACTTTTAGCCATAGAATTTGCACCATACTGACAAAGGCCTAACCCCTCACCCTTTCCTTGCATTTCAATTTGAAAAGCGATAGGCTTCCATCCAAATCTTGTTAAATATCAACAAGAACAATTTAATGTCTTATTTTATAATGAATGATAATATCATTTTCTTCAAAAACTTCTATTTGATCTATCAATTGAGTAAAGATAAGTCTACGAAACTCATATTTACTCCATAGCTTGCTTATGGTTTTTTCCATATCTATTTTATTTTTATGACAAGGTTTATAATTATTCTTTTCATATAAAAAATTTTTCCTTATTAAAAGATTTTCTTTATCACATTGAAATTCTTTATATAAATAAAAAAACTCTTCTTCTGAGATATTTTTTTTCACCTTATCTTCATATAATGATTTTAATATATGTGTACTTTCTGCTAATCTTTTTTCTATAGTTGCCAATTCTTTTTCAACGCTTTTTCTTTGTTTCTGATGATAGACTATTTTTTGTAATTCTTTTTGGAATTTATCTAAATCCACAAACTTATTGACCAGATCCTTAACATCTTTTATGACCATTTCCTCTAACTTTTTTTCTAATATAGAATGTCTAGTGCATTCTTTTTTTCCATACTTTTTATAGGTAGAACATATTAAAAAATAATAACCCTTTGGCATTTTGTAATATGTCATATATCCTCCACAATCTCCACAAAAAGCTAATCCACTAAAAGATTTGACACTTTTTTTGGCTCCTTTATATTTTTTACTCTTTTGATTCATTAAATTTCTAACCATTTCAAAGGTTTCCTTTGAAACAATAGGATCATGAGTATTTTTTATGCTCAACCAATCTTCTTCCTTTAATCTTTTAATTTTTTTAGATTTATAATTAATTTTTTTAGATTTTCCTTGAGTAAGATCTCCTGTGTATGTTTTATTTGTAAGTATATTTTTGATAGTACTATGACACCATTTTGAACTTTTCATCAGAACTGGATTATAGTTTTTTATCTTTTTACTTTTATACACAGAGGGGCAAGGTATTTTCGAATCATTAAGCCATATACATATAGCTTTTAACCCCTTTCCTGATAAATATAGATCAAAAATCTTTTCAACCACCCAAGACGCTTCTTCATCTATCATTAAATGCCCTTTATGATTAGGATTTTTTTCGTATCCATAAGGAGCAAAAGAACCTATAAATTTTCCTTCTTTTCTTTTTAAATCTAATACACTTCTTATTTTTTTACTAATATCCTTTGAATAATAATCATTCATAATGGCTTTAAATGGAGTGATATCATCATTGATACCCTCTTCTTTTGTATCTACCCCGTCATTTAAAGCAATATATCTTATACCTGACTCTGGGAAAAATTTTTCTATATAAAATCCTACTTGTATATAATCTCTTCCAAGTCTACTCATATCTTTTGTCATGACAATAGATATATTTCCCCTTTTTATATCCTCAATCATTCTTTTAAATTCTGGACGATCAAAATTTGTTCCTGTATATCCATCATCTATATAGTAGTCATATACATGCCAATAATTTTCATCTGCATATTTTTTTAACATATTCATTTGATTTTCTATAGAATTAGATAAAAGATTTTCTCCATCCTCATTACTTAGTCTACAATATATTCCTACACTTTTTTTATAGTCTTCTCCTTTCATTATATTTACCTCCTTTAAAGACTTACTTTAAATTTATGAGGTGTGTTTTTAAATTATACTTTCATAAAATAAAGACCTGCTTTAAAGCAGGTCTTTATTTATTCTTATAATCTTTATATATTTTATCTAAATTCTTTAAAGGTGAATAATCTATCACTTTATTTTCATCTAACCCTATCCATTCTAATTCATGTAAATTTTTTAAAGGTTCTATATCTATAATTTTATTGTTATTTAAGTTCAATTCTTTTAAATGTATTAACTTTTTTAAAGGACTTATATCTTCAATACAATTATCTCCTAAATCCAATTTTTCCAAATGAATCAAGTGAGTAATAGGATCAATATCTTCAATTTTATTTTGATTAAAACTTACATTTTTTAACGAATATAATTCTTTCATTCCTGTTATATCCTTTATTTTGTTCCTCTCGGCATGCAATATCTCTAATTGTTTTAAGTTTTTGATACCATTTAAATTTTTTATATCCAATCCATCTACATAAAGTTCTTTAAGATTATCAAGCTCATTTAAAGTACCTATATTTTTAGGAAAAGTATATCCTTTTATATTTTGATTATAATTTAGATTATCTTCTATATGAAGAACTTCTAAGTTTTTTAAACTTTTTAAAGGACTCACATCATCTACTCTACATTCTCTCATGTTAAGCACATGAAGATTCATTAATGTTTCTAAAGGTACTATATTCTTTACACCTATATTACAACTTATATCTAAATCATTTAATTTTTCTAATTTCATAAGAGGGGTCAAATCTTTTATACTGTCTCTTGTATAACTGATCATGCTTTTTGATATATCTAGTTTTTCTAAAGAATATAAATTTTTTATAACATCTAAAGTATTTATATTTGTATCACTTATATTTAATTTCTTCAAATTTTTCAATTCCATCAAAGGTGTAAAATCTACTATTTGCCTTTGAGATAAATCTAATTCCTCTAAATAAGGTGAAGTTTTTACATAATCTATATGGATATTTACTCCTTTTGTAATCTTAAGCTTTTTTAGATGTTTTGGTAAAATAATATTTTCAGATTTATCATTTTTAAAGGATATATGAAGTTCTTTTAGGTTTTTATACTCCTTTAAAAAATTTAATTTTTCATCGTCTACATTATAAATCCATAAAGTTTCTAATTTCTTCAATGCTTTTAGTTCTGAATAGTCTTGTAGATTTTTACAATCCATCTCTAATTTTTTTAAATTCTTTAAGTTTTCTATTCCATCTAATATTCTCACTCTTTTTCCAATAGATAATTCTTTTATATTCTCTAAATCCTTTATAGAAATTTTTTTATTATGCTGATCTAGTGTTTGTATGATGTTTTTCTCCAAGTATAAATCTTTAATAATTTTATCCTTTTTTATATAATTACTAGTATAAAAAACAATAGGCACTACAAGTAATATACACAATCCTTGTATAAGCTTATGCTTTATCTTCCTCTCTGCAACAACCCCTATTATGCCTATTACAATAATAGAATTTGTTATGATACTTTCATCCATATAATAAATAGATAACTTTTTGAATAAATAATATATAGAAAACAAAGCAATTACTGCAATACTTCCTATCCTATTTTCTTTATGCTTTATATTTATAAATGCAATACATATCATTATACAAGCAAGAAACCATGCTGTGTCTCCACTTTTTATATTTGTAATGACATACATAAGTAAAATAAGCTTTTCTAAAATAGACCTTAATCTATCTTTCCATGTTATATCTTGGGTATCCTCCATATTTTCCTCCCATATATTTAGGTATCAACTGTACTTTTTCACTTTTCCCATTTTCAAAAATTCAAGCTTTGTTTCTGTTAATATGACCCCAGAAAATATTACAATACATCCTAACATCATTTTCATAGTCAATGTTTCTCCTAATACTAATACTGCCAACAAGCTTCCAAAAACAGATTCCAAAGAAAGTATAATAGCTGTATGAGAAGCTTCTGTATATTTTTGGGCAACATTTTGAATCGTATATGCAAAGACCGTTCCTGCCAAAGCTAAATAAAGCATAGCCTTCATAACAGAAGGATTAAGATTTAAAGTAAATGGTTCAAATATCAAAGCGGATACTAAAAATAGTATGGCTGCTACTCCAAATTGTACAATACTTAGTACAATAGGTTCTTTGTCTTTTGAAAAATATTCAATAGCTACAATATGAAATGCAAAGAAAAGAGCGCATGAAAGAGTTAATATATCTCCCTTATTCAATGTACTTAAAGAAAAAGATTCATCTATAGTCAACAAGCCTATTCCTATAATCGCTAAAAAAGCCCCTATCATAGAATACATGTCTGGTCTTTTTTTATAGATGATCCAAGTTAAAAAAGGAACCATTACCACATATATAGTAGTTAAAAAAGATTGCTTAGCTGCAGTTGTATAAATAAGTCCTATAGTTTGAACGGCTAAAGCAATATACAAAAATATTCCAATCACAACTCCTCCAACAAATTCTTCTTTTGTAATTTTTTTTAGTTTTTTATGAAATATAATAGATAATAATGCAGTAGCTACTATAAATCTCATAGCCATTAGACCCATAGGTTTCGTTTGAGACAAAACATCCTTGATCACTACAAA
Source organism: Inediibacterium massiliense (assembly GCF_001282725.1). NCBI lineage: Bacteria > Bacillati > Bacillota > Clostridia > Peptostreptococcales > Thermotaleaceae > Inediibacterium > Inediibacterium massiliense. Next base: position 133,636 of record NZ_LN876583.1, read on the forward strand.
AGTAGATCCCCAAATAAAAGCAACTATCAATAGAGCTAAATCTGCATACAATGTTTTTTTCTTCATTTTCATCCCCCTATTCTTCATTTGCATATCTATTTTTCTCTTCTTTTCCTCTATAGTATACCAAATAAATCCACTACTTCCCATATATAGCATATAAAATGTTCTTAATGAACATTAACACTTGTTGAATTTAAACCCAATAAATTCATCATTTCTATTCCTTTAAATACGGTTCCCCCAATCTTTGCACAAACCACTCTTCCTTCTTCATCTCTTTGAACGTCTTCTATAATTCCCTCTATACAAGATCCCTCCAAAGAACTCGGAGGAAGAGTTTTTATATTTAATCTTTTCTCCATTTCTTTTATGGATAAAACCCTCGACTCCTTATATCCAGTAGCATCCCTGCACCCATCACACAATACTTTCCTCAAATATAGTGTTTTGTTTCCTATTACCTTTTCAGAATTCTCCGTAGAACCTCCGCAAATCAAGTGATATTTAGGTTCAATAGGTTTATTATTTATAGTAATAATTTTTTCTTGCGTTTCCTGTACAGCTTTTTGAATTCTATCCCAATTTGAAACAAAATCTTCTTTCCACTTTTCTTTTAATTCATCTATATTTCCAACGACTCCACAGTGTCCACTTGTACAGACATCTGCTCCTTTATATTTAGAACATCCTTCTCCTCCAAATATTTTTGAATTTTTCATTAAAAAAGTTCTATCCATAATCGCTTGTGCCTTTAAAGCTTCTATTTGAAAATCTATAGGGATTTGAGCAGCTACCATAAGCTTAACAACTTCATCCATCTCCATAAATACTATTTTCTTTTTGATATGGTCATATATTTTAACAAAAATAGATTTTTCCTCATTCAAATTCTAGCCCTCCTTCAATCCTAACCTTTTGTTATTTTCAACATTTTATATATAAATAATAGGTCTACACAATAGACTAGTATGGAGTGTAGAAAATAAATAAAGAAAGATCTAAAATTGATTTAGATCTTTGCACACTTTTTCTAAAATTTGAGATAAAGTTTTATTTTCTCCTTTCACATATTCTTGCATTACTTGAATTTTTAATTTTCCTGCCTCTTCTTTATCCCATATGATATATGCAAACCAAGATACAAGCCCTAAATCTAAAAAATCCTCTGTAATTAATCCTCTCATAAAAAAAGAAGATTCCATAGTAAAAATACTATCAATCATTGTCTGTCGTTGTTGTTTTGTCATTCTTTTGCAAACTTCAAAGTCTGTGCAATAATCAATTTTATAATAAGCCACTTCTTCTGGAATAAAAATACCGTACTGATTTTTAAACATTTTCATATTTCCAATGTTTTCACTTAATACTCTCTTATATCCTTCTTCATATTCTTCTTTTGTCAAGTGTCCAAAAACCCTACAAACTAAAGGTCTAACAGGATAAATTACACATTTTCCAGACTCATCTAAAAAAGGGCAATGGGTCTTGTCTACCATCTCTAAAAAATAATATTTTACAACATTAGGCAGAATTTCTTTATAAAGTTTAGACCTATTCGTTAAATAATGGATGATATTTAAAAACTCTACAAAATGGGTAGATACAGATTCCATACAACAATTTGTACAACCTAAACACCTTCCCGTAGGAATCGTATTATAAATTTTATTTAATCGATCAAAATAATCAGATTTTTGAGCAAATTTAATAGATTTTTCTATATGTTTATGATTAAGTTTCATTATAGTCTCCTTTTTATATTTTTACCAAATAAAAAAGAGGATGCCCTAGAGCTCCTCTTTTTATACATAAATTATACTTATTTTCTTTCTACGACTAGAGCTGTTCCCATTCCTCCACCGATGCATAGTGTTGCTAAACCACGTTTTGCATCTCTTTTTTCCATTTCATGAAGTAATGTAACTAAAATTCTTCCGCCACTTGCTCCAATTGGATGTCCGATAGCAATCGCTCCACCATTTACATTTACTTTTTCCATATCAAGATTTAAATCTCTTGCTACTGCAATAGATTGTGCTGCAAATGCTTCATTTGCTTCTACTAAGTCGATATCTTCAATTTTAAGACCTGCTTTTTCTAAAGCTTTTCTACTAGATGGAATAGGTCCTAATCCCATTACAGATGGATCTACACCTGCAGTTGCATTAGATACAATTGTAGCTAATGGTTTGATTCCAAGTTCATCAGCTTTTTCTTTTGACATGATTACAAATGCTGCTGCACCATCATTGATTCCAGATGCATTTCCTGCTGTTACAGTACCATCTTTTTTGAAAGCTGGTCTTAATTTTCCAATAGATTCTGCTGTTACGCCTTCTCTGATGAATTCATCTTGATCAAATATGATTGTTTCTTTTTTCTTTTTGATTTCAACAGGAACGATTTCATCTTTAAATCTTCCTTCTTTTCTTGCTTTTTCTGCTCTGTTTTGGCTTCTAGCTGAAAATTCATCTTGTTCTTCTCTAGTAATTCCATATTGCTCAGCAATATTTTCTGCTGTAATACCCATATGATAATTGTTAAATGCATCCCATAGTCCATCTTTGATCATTTCATCAACGAACTTTGCATCTCCCATTCTATGTCCCCATCTTGCTTTTTCAACTACATATGGAGCATTACTCATTACTTCTGTTCCTCCAGCGATAACAATATCATTGTCTCCTGCTGCAATAGTTTGAGCAGCTAATGCTACTGATTTTAATCCAGAACCGCAAATGATGTTTATAGTTGTTGCTGGAATTTCTACAGGAATACCTGCTTTTACAGCAGATTGTCTAGCAACCCCTTGCCCTTGTCCTGCTTGTAGTACACAACCAAATAAAACTTCACTTACTTGCTCTGGTGCAACCTTTGCTCTGTTTAAAGCTTCTTTAATTACGATAGCTCCTAAATCAGCCGGTTTAAAGTCTTTTAAAGACCCTCCGTAACTTCCTACAGCTGTTCTTACTGCACTTGCAATAACTACTTCTCTCATGGAATATTCCTCCTTAATATATATCAATTATAATGTCAAATTTACGCAAATATATATTATGCAAGATTCATGCCATGTATTTTTTCTTCATATTTCTTTGTTTTCCCTCTATTTCTATCACATTTTTACTATTTATTACATATCAATTGTCGGTTTTTCTGAACATATTGTTCTTTTTTCTGTACATTGTGCTTGCTTTTAAGGACATGTTATCTTAGAAGAATTTTCGAAATCATATTCTATGACTATTTTTTTATCATGAAAAACTTCTATTCTTTTTATAAATTTGCAAAGAGTCATTCTATCTAAGTTTTTAAATCTTAATAAATCATATATATACTCTTTCCATTCCAGTATATCCTTTTTAAATTTTTCTTCTATTCCTCTTTTATTTTCCTGTAATAATTCTTCCTGTTCTTGTATCCTATGAAACTTTTCTTGATAAACCTGTTCATCGATCAAATTTTCTATCAAAAGATCTAACAATCTATTTTTTTTATTTTTAAGTTTTTTTATAGATTTTTCTATATGATCTATTTTTTTATTTTTTTCTTCTTTTTTTATTCCCTCTACAATCTCCAGTATGATACCCTCTTCTTTTTTTATATGATTTGTAATCATTCCTTGTAAAGATGTTCTAACTATATGTTCCAAATCTTTTTCATGTACATAAGCTCCTTGGCAATATTTTTTTCCCATTTTATTTACTTTCCCACATAAATAAGCTTCCTTATCTTTCTTAAAGTGCATTGAACTTTTACATTCTCCACAAATTAATAAATTTGAAAAAAGATATACTCCTTTTGAACCCTTGTTCTTCCCATTTTCTTTTATTTTTTTTTGTACTTCTTCAAATGTTACTCGATCAATAATTCCTTGATGTGTATTTTGTATCTTTATCATATGATCTTGACTATATATAGAATTTATTTTCCCCTTATTTTGAACCAAATCTCCCACATAGAAAGAATTGGATAAAATATTTCGAATGGTACTTTGATGCCATATCAAGCTGCTGTTTTTCTTATTAGCTATTTGACTAGGTGTAGGATATCCTTTGTCATTTAATTCTTTTGCAATTTTATAAAATCCATTTCCGCCTAAATACATAGAAAATATCTTTTGTACTACATAAGTAGATACATCTTCTGATGGAATCATTTGATTCTCATGTTTCATATACCCATAAGGTGGATGACTCCCATTATAGCACCCTTTTTTTGCCCTGCATAATTTCCCAAATCGAATACGCTCCCCTATTTTTTCAGATTCCTTTTGTGCCATGGATAAAAGCAAAGTAAACATAAATTCATCGTATTCTTCTGAATCAAATCCATCTTCTATAGTTATGAATCTTATATTTCTAGATTTTAAATCCCGAATCATGGTAAGTCCTTCCAAAGTATTTCGAGCAAATCTTGATATGGATTTTGTAAGGACAATATCAAATTCTTTTTTTTTACTGTCTTCTATCAAATTTTTTAATCCTTCTCTATTTTTTATACTTTTCCCACTTTCAATATCTTCATAAATTTTGTACATTTTCCATTCTCTTTGTTTTGTATATTTTTCAAAAAAATTTTTCTGATGTGCAAGACTACTCTTTTGTATATCCATATCTGTAGAAACTCTTACATATACAGCACATCTCAAGTTTATTCCTCCTATTTATTTTTTAATTTTAGAATAATGAATTCTTTTACTATATCTCTTAAATCCTTCTCCCCTGTAAATTTTTCAATGACTTTATCTTTTTTCTTCATCCCATCCTCTCCTTTCACCACTTCACTAGTATCCTATAGGGTGAACTGATTAAACTAAGCTGTACTACATAATATGTATAAAAAGGAGAAGTGGTGCATATTGCATGATTTGTAAAACATTTAAGAATCAAGATGCACTTTTACTATTTAAATCTAAAAATATCATTACTTCATTTAGACAAAAGATCAAAGATCATTACATATATTTTCTCATTTTATTCAAAATTCAAAATAAATTTATTGAAATTATTGAATAAATAAGTTATTATGTATATTAATACATGTTGAAAAATTTCAACATATCATGGGGGAATCTTATGGCTATTCGTAGATGGAAAAAATCAAAAACGTTAGATTCATATGTTTTAATTTTTGTCATTTTAGTCATATTATCAGGGCTATCCTATATTATTCCAGCAGGAAATTATAAACGAATTGCTGATCCATTAACTCAGATTACCTATGTTCAACCTGGAAGTTATACTCAGATATCAAAGACTCCCGTATCTCTTTTTCAGTTATTTCGAGCCATACCACAAGGTATGATTACAGGATCAAATATTATTATTTTCGTTTTTATTGTTGGAGGAAGCTTTGGTATTATTAATGCAACAGGCATTATGAAGCGAAGTATTAATGCATTAGCTCAAAAATATCAGGGAAAAGAAAGCTGGATTATTCCTATTTTGATGACTGTATTTGCCTTCTTTGGGACAATCTTTGGAACAGCTGAAGAATTCTTACCATTTTGTCCAATTATTATAGCTCTATTTGTAGCCTTAGGTATGGATAAAATAACAGGTCTTGCCGTTGTTTTAATTGGTGGTTGTGTTGGATTTTCATCTGGTGTTTTAAATCCTTTTACAACAGGCATCGCTCAACAAATTGTTGAATTATCACTTTTTTCTGGAATCTCATTAAGGTTAGCAACATTTGTTATATTTTTATTGACCAGTATTATGTATGTTCTACATTATGCTAATAAAATCAAACAACCGAATTCAATGATAACAAATCAGAACAAATATAGTCTTAAAAAAATCGACTTTGCTACCATAGCCATATTAATCAGTAGTATTTTCTTTATTTCTTATGGTGTATTAGTACTACAATTTGATACAATTGATGTATCAACTATTTTTATCATAATGAGTTTAGCTGTAGGCATAGCCAATCGACTTAGTTCTAATCAACTCGTAGCCGAATTTGTTAAAGGAGCTTCATCGTTAGTTTATGGTGCTTTAATTATTGGAATGGCCAAGGCTGTATTTGTTGTAATGGAATATGGTCATATTTCAGATACAATTATTTACTATCTGTCTAATATTTTAAATGATGTTAATCCTGTAATTGGTTCTGTGATGATGTATGTTTTTCATACTATTATCAATTTATTTTTATCTTCGGCAACAGGACAAGCATCTGTTACAATGCCTATTATGAAAAATTTAGCCGATTTATCTGGGATTACAAGACAAACCGCTGTTCTTGCATTTCAATTTGGAGATGGCTTGTCTAATATTATTTTCCCAACATCTGGATACTTTATGGCCTGTTTAGCAATTAGTAATATTAAGTGGAAAGAATGGTTAAAATGGATGATGCCATTGTTCATTATATTAAGTATAGAAGCTTGTTTGGTTCTAATATTCTCAACAATTATTCACTATGGTCCATTTTAAATAAATATAGAGTAAGTAGGGAGTATGCTATGTCTGGAATCAATGAAAATAGTTTAGACGTTAATGTACTCAAGGCTATTGCAGATGAAATCCGTATAGATATTTTATATCTTCTTAAAGAAGAAGAAATGAATGTAAATGATCTTTCTGAACAATTTGATATTTCAAGGCCAACTGTTTCACATCATTTGCAGATTTTAAAACGAGCTAATCTTGTTTACGCTCGTAAAGAAGGAAAAGAAATTTATTATTCAATTAATATCTACGCGATTACATCTTTAGCAGAGAGTTTATTGAAATTTATTTCAATTTAAGAAAGGAGGAATATTAATTCATTATGTTTAACGCGTTGATATTATTAAACATATAAACATATATTGATTTAGAAGGAGGAGAATTTATGTTAGCTAAAACAAAAAAGAAAAATTTTCAGGTGCCACATGTCTATATTATCTTGTTAGGTGTGATTTTTATCTTCTCATTATTAACTTATATAATTCCTGCTGGTGAGTACGCTCGAGTAGAAGCACCCGATGGCAGAATGGTAGTTGATGCATCCAGCTTTAATTACATTAAACAATCACCTGTTAATATATGGAGTGCTCTGCAAAGTATTCCAAAAGGATTGAGTCAAGGATCTTCTATTATTTTCTTTATTTTTATTGTAGGTGGTGCTTTTGGATTGGTTTCTGAAACAGGAGCTATCAACGCTGCTATTGCACGATTATCAAGGAGAATGAATGGACGAGAACGCGCCTTAATCCCTGTTATTATGTTCGTGTTTTCATTGGGAGGATCCATCTTCGGTATGGCAGAAGAAACATTACCTTTTATCCCAATGGGAATCACGTTAGCAATGGCCCTTGGATTTGACTCCTTGACTGGAGCTGGTATGGTTTTAGTTGGGGCAAGTGCAGGATTTGCAGGTGCCTTTATGAATCCTTTTACAATCGGTGTAGCTCAAGGTATTGCAGGTCTACCTATCTTTTCTGGCATGTCCTATAGAATTTTTGTTTGTTTTGCTTTTTTAGTTCTCAATATTAGTTTCATTTATCTTTATGCCGGAAAAATAAAAAAAGATCCTACTAAAAGTTTAATGTACGATGTAGACAAAAAAAGAGAAAATACCTTTGATTTTAATCAATTACCTGAATTCACTATACATCATAAATTGGTTCTTTGGACAGTCCTTGTAACAATTGTATTATTAATTTTTGGAGTAATTCATTATGGTTGGTATATTACGCAAATAGGGGCATTATTCCTTGGCATGAGTATGGTAGTTAGTCTGGTTTATGGATATACCTTTAACGAGTATGCTCAAAATTTAGTTAAAGGAATGTCAGAATTAACAAGTGGAGCTTTAGTCGTTGGATTTGCAACTGGAATTTTAGTTGTATTAGACGAGGGACATATACTTGATCCTATCCTCTTTAGTATTAGCCATTCTCTAGCAGGTGTCCCTCCCACATTCACTGCATTAGGCATGTATCTTTTTCAATGTTTATTAAATTTTATCGTTCCTTCCGGTAGCGGACAGGCAGCCATCAGTATGCCTATTATGGCACCTCTAGCTGATTTATCTGGCGTATCAAGACAAACAGCTGTATTAGCCTATCAATTAGGAGATGGGATTTCTAATATCTTTACCCCTACATCAGGTTATTTTATGGCAGGTTTAGCATTAGCTAAAATTTCATGGGATAAATGGGCAAAATGGATTTTACCATTAATCTTATTAGAATATCTTTTAGGCGGAATACTTATAACAATTGCTCATATGATAAATTTTGGGCCATTCTAGTAAAAGGTTTTCCTCTATATTAGCTCATGATTCACCTTCGAATTTGAAATCATATAAAAACATTTTAAAATAATTGATAAGAATAGATATGAAAAAATATAATACATTCATTGTAATGTATTAATAATAAGAGGAGTGATTTTATGAATACAATTAAAATTATTAATGGAAAAATTCCTGACTTTAATCAAAGAAAATTTGTGCAACAAGATATTTTTATCCAGGAAGGAAAAATCACGGAAATAGGTAAAATTTACAGAGAAGCTCAAAAAGTTATTGATGCGCAAAATAGAATTGTTTCACCAGGCTTTATAGATATACATATGCATGAAGAAAACTTAATGGCAGAAAATTATAACTATGATATTGCAAACTACATGTTAAATATGGGGGTTACTACCTGTGCAGGCGGTAATTGCGGATTGTCTATGACACCGTTGATAGACTTTATATCTTTTGTAGAAAAAACAGGCGCTCCCACTAATTATATTATGTTTACAGGTTACAATAACTTAAGAGAGGAAGCCGGATATAACGATCGTTATGCTTCGATTGATTCATATGCTATGGGAAAAATTCAAAAATTAATTGAGAGAGATATTCAAGCGGGAGCAGTAGGAATGAGTTTTGGCATTGAGTATTCTCCTGGTATTTCATTTGAAGAAATAATAACAGCATCCCATGCTATTCCAAACACTGATTATCTGTTGAGCGCTCATTATCGCTATGATGAAGTACGATCTAAAGAATCTATTGAGGAAATGATTGAAATTGCAAATCAGACAAAAATACCCTTTCAAATTTCACATTTAGGAAGTGCTGCAGCATTTGGATTTATGGATGATTGTTTGGATACTATTCGAAAAGCACGCAATGAACATATTGATATTATGGCAGATTGCTATCCTTATGATGCTTTTTGTACACAAATTGGTTCAGCTGTATTTGATGAGGGATGTCTAGAACGTTGGCATAGAAATTATAATGACTTACTTTTAACACAGCCTCCTTATAAAAATCAACGTTGTACAAAAGAAATATTTGAAGATGCTAGAAAAAATTATCCAAATATACTTACAGTTGCATTTGCCATGGATGAAGAAGAGGTTATTAAAGCTTTGAAAGAACCTTTCATTATGATTGCATCTGATGGAATTTATACAAACGGTCAGGGCCACCCAAGAGGAGCAGGTACATTTCCAAGAGTACTTGGTCACTTTGTGAGAGAAAAAAATGCTATAGAATTACTGGATGCTTTAGAAAAAATGACAAAAATACCTGCTCAAAGATTAAAATTATTTCAAAAGGGAGAAATCAAAGAAGGTATGGATGCAGATATTACTATTTTTGATGATCAAACAATTATAGATCAAGCCTCTTTTGACAAACCTAATTTAAAGCCACAAGGCATTGATTATGTTTTAATCAATGGAAAAATAGCTATAGAAAACGGTATAATTATCCATAATGCAAATGGGAAAATTATCAAAAAAGTTTTATAAAAAAATTCGTATATTCCTCTCGGAATTGCTCATGGTCTAAGCGGAATTCTTTCATTTCATTCACAATTCAAGATCAAAGAACCAACCTTCATCAAAGGTTGGTTCTTTGCCTTTATTTAGATTGCATAAAAGATACTAACTTTTTCATTATTGATTCTTCTCTTTCCATTAATAGGTATGCTACCGGAATCACATATAATGTAAGCACAGATGAAACCAGCATTCCAAATATAATAGAATATGCCATTGGAGCCCATAAAAGTCCTCCTGATCGACCTAGTGGAATCAAGGAAATTACAGTAGTAATCATTCCAATCATAATAGGTCTAATTCTTGTAGCACATGCTTCTACAATAGCCTCTGATAAATTTTCATAATCATTTTTTACAAGCTTAATATAATCTAATAATACAATCCCATTGTTTACTACTACCCCCATCAAACTAATAGCTCCCAATAGGGCCATAAATCCAATAGGGTATCCTGTAATTTTAAGTCCCCATATGATCCCTATAAAAGATAGAGGAATGGTACCCATAATAATAAATGGTTCTCTTAAATCTCCAAATTGCATCACCAAAATTAAGTAAATAATCGCTACTGCAATCACTGATGGTACTTTCATAGATGTAAATGCATCATTTCTTTCTTCACTTGCTCCTCCAATTTCCATACTATATCCTTTGGGAAGTTCATAATTTTTTAGTCTCTTCATTACTTCCTTCTCTACAGATTCTATATTATATCCATCCTTTACAAACATTCCCACTGTAATAGTTCTTTTTGTATCTCTTCGTATAATCTTATTAAGGGCAAATTCATTTTTTATTTTTCCTATATGTTGTATTGGAATATTTTCTCCAGTAATTGTAGATGTAAAAAATAAATCCTCTAAAACATCTTTATTGTGCTTATTTTCATCTGGAATTTTCATAACTACTGATAAATCATCATCATCAATATTTTCTTGTTTTAATTTAGTAATTTCCATTCCATTAATGGCCATTCTTACAGTTCCTGCAATATCATAATTACTAAGACCTACAAGATTTGCTTTTTCTTCATTTACATTAACAGATAATTTATAAGAATCTAATCCAAAAGTATCTTGAACATTTTTACTACCTTCTATAGTATCTACTTGATCTTTGATATCATGTGCAATTTCTTTAAGTTTTGGAATATCTTCACCAGAAATTCTTACTTGTACTGGGAAATCTACTGGCATGGCAATTTCAAGTTTTTTGACATTGATTCTTGCCCCTGTTATTTTTTCATCTAAAGTCTTTTGAATACGTGCCATATCCTTTTGTTTTCCATTTACAATAATTTGTGCTTTATCTGTAGAAACTTTGTTTGGAATAAAAGTAATATAATATTTTAAAGGTCCTTCTCCTACTTTACTCATAAAAGAATCTACCGACTTATCTTCTAAAAGAATTTTTCCTATCTTCTGTACAATCTCTCCTGTTCTCTCTGAAGTACTTCCTTCTTGTACATCTACATCAATAACATATTGATCTCTCTCTACTGGTGGGAACAATTGAACACCAAGACTCGGAATAATTGTTAAACTTCCTATAAGCGCTCCTATGGCGACTAATAAAATCAATTTAGGTTTCTTAAGTCCAATAGCAAGACTTTTTTTATATTGTTCCAGTAAATTTGTAGATAACTTATCAATAGGAATGAACCTTTCAAGAGTTCTTTGGAATATATTTTTCTTTCCCTCTCCCTTAACTTTTAAGAAAGTATATCCTAAAGCTGGAACCATTGTAAGGGAAGTAATATATGAACTAAACAATGCAACAGATACTAAAATAGGAAGACTTTTTACAAATTTTCCTGCTACTCCTTGCATCATAGCCAGTGGCAAGAAGGATGCAATACTTGTAAGGGTTGAAGTCAAAATAGCAATTTGTACTTCTTTTACACCTTTTATACAAGATGTCTCTCTATCAAATCCCCTTTGCATATAAAGATACATACTATCATTGGCTACAATTCCATTTGCAACTAATAAACTCAAAGAAATAATCAAGGATGCAATGGATACTTGGTGGAGCTGCATATGTTGAAGCTTCATATATACAAAAACACTCATAATAATTAGTGGAATAGAACTAGATACTACAAGAGCACTTCTAGATCCCATTGCAAGAAGCACTACCAATACAACTAGCCAAATAGCAGAAATAAGATTATCTTCAAATAGTTTAATGGCATTATCTACATATTCTGCTTGATCAGTAAAATTAGTAAGCTCCATTCCTTCGTAGAGTTCTCCCTTAAACTCATCAATAATTTTATGTAGTCTCTTACTTGTTTTTACCATATTCTTGCCTTCAGCATATTTTACACCTATAGCAATAGCTTTTTCATTATTATAATTTACAAATATCTCTTTTTTTTCTTCTTTTTTAACAACTTCTGCTACATTTTTAAGATAAATTGGATTTCCAGTTTCAGAAATTCCTACAACTGTATTTTTAAGTTCTTCTACACTTTCATATTCTCCAGAAGTTTGAACAGGCACTTTAATAGCTCCTATCTCTAAATTTCCTCCGGGAATATTTACATTATGTGCTTTGATTAATTTTCCAATCGTACTTGGAGCAATTTTATATTGTTTCAATTTTGCCATATCTACATTGATATGAACTTCTTCATCGATTTCTCCATCTAAATCTACTGCCTTGACATCCGGATCTTCTTCTAATTGATCCTTTAATTCTTCTGCCATTGATTTCAAATCTTTATAAGTATAATTCTCTCCAGTTAATACCATCAAAAGACCATATGTCTCTGTAAAATCTGTTTCTACTTCAGGCTCCCATGCCTCTGCTGGCAAGTCTTTTTTGACTTGATCTACATCATCTTTTAATTCATCCCAAACCTCGTTGATTTTTTCATCACTTAAATCTATTAAGCTTACTCTTATGACTCCTACACTATCCATTGAAAAACTTTCAAGCTTTTTGATTTCAGATATTTCATTAATCTTCGTTTCAAGGGGTTTGATGATAAGCTTTTCTACATCTTCAGGGCTAGCTCCTGGATAAATACATTTGACCATAGCATCAGGAGAAACTACATTAGGATTTTCTTGCCTTTCCATGTCTCCATAGATAAACACTCCTGTAATGAAGACAAAAAAACAGATAAGCATTACAATACTTCTATGCTTTACGCTCCATTTTATCATTATTTCATCTCCTCTACATGTACAGCTTCATCATTTTTTAGTTTGAGTTGTCCTTCTATTACAATCTTCTCTCCTAATTTTAGCCCTTCTTTTATTTCTATTTTGTCATGAATAATATCTCCTGGAACTACCTTTCTTTTAGAAACTTTCTTTTTCTCAGAATCATATACAAACACAGCAGCTCCTTGTGGTGTATTTAAAACTGCATCTACAGGAACTAATACCGCCTTTTTCTTATCTAAAGGAATACGTACCTTTCCCATCATTCCTGGTTTTAACTTATGGTCTTTATTATCGATAATAATTTTTACTGGAAAAGTTCTTGTCTTTTCATCTGCTACAGCTCCTACTTCACTCACTACTCCTTCAAATTCTTTTTCTACTCCATATACATAAACTTTTGCCTTTTGCCCCTTTACAATTTTATTGATGCTTGCATCTGCCACTCCTATTTCCATTTCTACTTGATTAAGATTTCCAAGAACCATAACAGGATATCCTTGACCTACAGTTTCCCCAACCTCTGCAATCTTTTTGAGAACAATTCCATCGATAGGACTTGTAAGAGTTGTATCTGAAAGATCTGATTGAGCCTTATCTTTTGCAGCTTTTGCTTGCTCTAATTCTATTTTTGTATACACTTTAGCATCTAGTGCTTCTTGATATGTATTTTTTGCAGCTATATATTTTGTTTGTATTTCATCTAATTGAGCTGTAGAAATAGCTCCTTCTTCGTAAAGATTTTTCATTCTTTCATAATTCTTTTCAATTAAATCTAGTGCAGCCTTTGCTTGTTCAATCTTAGATGGTACTTGGCTATCCATTTTCATTCTTGAAGATTCAAGCTTTGCATTGGTTGCATCCACATTTAAGGTATAGTCATAAGCATCTAGTTTGATTAAGACATCATTTTTTTTAACTACATCTCCTTCTTCTACAAAAATATTAGAAACTACTCCTCCTGGAATTTTATATGCAATCTTTACTGTCTGAGACGGTTTGATATTTCCACTTAAATCAATTTCTTCAGAATAAGATTGCTCATTTACATCTTCTACTGAAACAGGTTTTAAACTATTTGCCTTCACCTTTTCTTCCTTTTTACCGCATCCTGTTAAAATCAATTGAATAGATAACAAAAAAGTAAGTAATATTGCTATTTTTCTTTTCATACTAGCTCCCCCTTTACAAAGTATTATTCCTCATATGTTCATTATAGTTGAATATCTATTCAACAGTCAAGAATTCCTACTTCTCACATTATCACTTTTCATCTATCACTAGACCATGTAAAATAATGTCTACCATATCATGTAAAGCTTCTCTTAAGGTAATATCATTTTTCATTAAAAAATTTCTATCTACTAATGCCATAATTGACTCTACTATCATTTGTCTTAAAATAACACTATTCACTTTTCTTAACTTTCCACTTTCAATACCCTCCTTAATAAGCTTTTCTTCAGGCTTCCATTCATTGACCCAACTTTGTACCATTCTCCATTGTTTAGGATAATACTGTTTCATTTCATAAAATTTACTAATATACATCAGTCTTGGATCATTAGGAAGAATCATAGCAGTTGCTTTTAATTTTTCAATAGGATCTAAATCTTTATTTTGTAAAATTTCATCTTCTTTTTCTTGTATCTGTTTAAAAAAATGTTCTATAATTGCTTCTATTAACGCTTCTTTAGAAGTGAAATTTTCATACAATGTTCTTTTACTTACTCCTAATCTTTTGGCCAAATCGCTCATAGTAAATTTTATTCCTTTTTCCCCTGTTTCTTCAATGGCTCCTTGGATAATTCTCGTCCTCATCCGCATCACTTCTTTCATGTATGTAATCATAAAACTATTTTAGTTTTTTCAGTACCAATATTATTCTAACACCCTCCTTCATTCCTGTCAAACAATATTTTCCTATTCATTATATACAAAAAAGATGAAAGAATATCTTTCATCTCAGACTGCTGACAAACTATTTTTTAGCAAAGTCATAAAAATAAGAAACATTTATTAAGAATTTGTGAAAATATAGAATAAGTAAGAAAATGATTAGCATTACACTGTTTGAGCATAGCGAGTTTGTAATGCTATTTTCGATCGTTTCTATATATTTTTCAAATTTGAAAATTTAGTAACGTTTTTTATGACTTTGTCTACAAACTCAGATCAAAGAATATCTTTCACCTTTAGAAATTTCATTCTAAAATATGGACATCATATATTTTCTTCATACAAGAAACAATCTCTTTTTCGCTTTCATAAAAAATAGTATTCCATTTCCACAAATCTTTATATAGATAAATTTCACCTACAATCACATTTTTACATTCTTTCGTATTTATGCTTTGATGTATATGAAAACTTCTTTCATTTTTTTGAATCTCTAAAGAAAATTCTAATTCTCTATTTTCCCTCACATCTTCATATATAGTAACTCCACAAACCATTTTTTTTATTTTTTCATCTATTTGATCCATGTGCATTTTAAATTTTCTTTCGTCTTCATCATAAAATATGCTCTTACAAATACTATAGGGTTGATTGTAAAAAATAATATTATTTTTATTCACTTGATTTTTTTCATCCATCATCCAAATCATTAAATCTATAGATGTAGAAATTTCATGGTCCATTTTTATAAAAACATCAAAAGGTTCTCTTATTTTTCCTAATTCTGCTTTCTGCCCTTTAATAAGATTTTGAATCATTTTAATCTCCACCTTCAAAATCAAATTGTAAATATAAAAAAACAATAAATTGATGTGTATGTGCATATTCTAAAAGCTCATATACAGAAAGCTCTTTATTTTTTTGAAAAAGTATAGTCTCCGTATCTACTTTTATAGAATATTCTAATGAATTTACATTATTTATAGGACAAATACAATCTTTATAAAAAGTTGTCCATAAATTTACTAAAAATATTTTTACTTCTTCTGAACATTTTTTATTCCAATGTATAAAATGAGTGATATATTTCTTTAATTTCTCTCTACTAAGAATCATTTGATTCATTTGTTTTTGTTCATATTGTGATAATTCTAAATAAGTATTTTTCCTTACCATTTCAAAATGTTTCTCGTCATGATCTTCTTCTATAATATACTCTATATCTCCCGAAACAATATATTTTTTCAATATTTCGCTATGATGATAGGCATGGTAGAAAAAATATTCCAAATCTGTACAAACTCTACTCATATTTTTAAAAATTTTCTTTGCAGAATCTGTAATAGGCTCCACCCTAAAATACCCATTAAACAATCCTTCCAAATGGTCTGAAATATGATGCACCTCTAATACAATATTGTCTTTTTTATTTTTAGAGTAGATTCTTAAAATTTTCAGTTCATCAATAGAATGGAATATATCCCTAAAATAGAAAATATGACTTTTCATATGAAAATCAGGATTTTTTAAACTGCTGATTAAGCTTTCTATCTCAAAATAAGATTTGATCCACTCTATACATTCTTGTTTATTCATTTTAATCCCCTTATTTATATTGACTTTTATACTCTAAAAGCTTTTGTTTCTGTATATTTTCAAGCTCTGTTAATTCTTTTTCTATATTTGCTCTCTTCATCTTTCCTTCTTCATAAATTTTCATAGACCCTTCAATAGTTTCAAGTAGCTTTTGATGGGTTTCTTTTAATGTCTCTATACTGATCACTCCTCTTTCACTTTCTTTTGCAATTTCTATGGTATTTACTTTTAAAAGCTCTGCATTTTGCTTTAACATATTTTCAGTCGTATCTGAAACCTTCTTTTGAATTTCTAAAGCTGATTTTTGCTTATTTAATGAAATAGCCAGAGCAATTTGGTTTTTCCAAATAGGAATGGTTGTTAGAATACTTGCTTGAATTTTACTTGCTAGTATTTTGTCATTGCTTTGCATAAGTCTAATTTGTGGAAGAGTTTGAATAGAAATTTCTCTACTCAATTTTAAATCGTGAATTCTTTTTTCTACTTCACTCAGTAGTTGTACAAAGTCATTGTATCTTTGTATATCTAACATATCTTGAGTCTTTTGGGCCTGTTCTTTTAAATTTACTAAAGTATTGTCCTTTAATTCTTTATACTTTAATTCTCCTGCTGCAATGTATAATTCCAATTGATGAAGATATTCCATATTTTTTTCATATAAAATATCTAATACATTTACATCTCTTATGAGTTCTTTCCTTGCTGTATCTAAAGATATTACAATTTTATCTACTGTTTGGGTCACATTTTCCACCTGAATTTTGGCTTTTTCTATACTATTTCTAAGTTTTCCGAAAAAAGGAATATTACTCATAATAGATTTTTTTTCTTGAAACTTTTCTATATCGATTTGCTTAATAGTAGTTAACAGAGATGTAAGATCACTTCCAATATGTCCTGTATCTTTTGTTTTCACCCCTTCTAATATACCATCTGCAAACTTTGCAATGTTTCCTTGTATTTCCATTCCAAAGTTTCCTATACTGTTTGTCTCTTCCATTGTTATTTCTCTTTTTAAATCCTTTACTCTTTCTAATTCCACTTCATTAAATTTATTCAAATCCATAGAACTATCTCGTTTTTTTTCTAAAGCTAATTCTTTATTTTCTTGTCTTTGAATTTCTGTCACGTTCTTTTGTTCTGCTTCATTCAATAGATCCTCAAAGCTCATTTTAATCTCCTCCATTTAAAAGTCTGATTGAATCAAATCTCGTATGGTCTTTAAATCGATCTTTAAATTTATTTTTTTTTGTTCTTTTATATTATTGATAGTTTCATAAAGTTTTTGATTCATCTTTTCAATCGTATGAATCAGTTCTTTTTTTAATGTTTTATCTTCCTCATAAGCTGTTACAATCTCAGTAATCATAGGAATGTATTTAAAAAATAAAAGCTCTTGTACAGACATGATTTCTTCTTCATTTTCTTTATAAAATTCTATAACAAACGTATAGTATGATACAAAAGAATACAAACTTACAAAAATTTGTTTATCTTTTTCTTGATATAAAATATTTTCTATATTCTCTAATGCTTCTTTTGCCTCATCTATGCTATTATGGTTATCATTATTATTTTTTATATGATTGTCTTGGTTTTTTCTTTTGAATAGATGAAATATTTTCACCACATCCTTTTTGAAATTGAAAGAATTTTCTACTATATTATATCAAATCCTGCAAAACTGGCAAAGGTCTATTCATCTTATTTATTGAAGGATCTTTCTATATATTATACAATAGAACTAATATGATATTTGGGAGTGAGACCATTGATCAGCAATGAAATAGAAAAAAAATTAAAAGAGAAGGGATATAAACTAACTTACCAAAGAAAAGCAATATTAGAAATTTTAATCCAACATGAACAACAATTTCTAACAGCAGAAGAAATTTATATAAAAGTCAAAAAAGATCTTCCTCAAATCAATTTTTCTACTGTTTATAGAAACTTAGAAATTCTTGAAAAAATAAATATGATTCACAAAATCAATATAGAAAACAAGCCTTCTCAATATGAACTTATTTTACATGATGATCATCACCACCATGTCATTTGTAAAAGTTGCGGAAAAACTCAACCTATTCATTTTTGTCCACTCAAACAAATCATTGAATCTCTAGAAGATAAAGATTTTACATTGACAGAACATAAATTTGAACTTTATGGATACTGCTCTAATTGCACAAAAAAAAATAAGGAATAAGTCTATTTTCTGAATATTTAAACTTTAAACAAGCTATTGCTATTTTTTATATGAAGTGCTATCATTTTATCAAGCAGTCATGACTATTTAACTTTATTAACTTAATATTTTCGGATGATGATAATGGGAGAGAGATGCGAATGCATCCACCGAAGGGGTTAAGCTTTCAGGTAAAAGGACCGTTATCGGACGAGCCTCTGGAGAGACTCAGTATGAGCACCGAAGGAGCAAGCCATAGTTATATGGTGAATCTCTCAGGTAAAAGGACAGAGTATCATGATTTATATCATCATGTTCTAGAGGCCAAATCACATAGGATTTGGCTTTTATTTATAATTTATGCATTTTTGTATAAATTATAGTAAAAGTCTTCCTTTATCGTTTTTAAGTTTAAAACAAAAGGAGGAAAAATAATGGAAAAATTAACTTATCTTTTAAATCAAATCGATGCATTTGTATGGGGACCTCCCCTACTCATTCTTTTAGTAGGAACTGGTATTTATCTAACTATTCGTTTAGGACTGTTACAAGTCTTTAAATTACCCCTTGCTCTAAAATATTTATTTTCAAAAGATGATGATCATACTGGTGAAGGTGATGTATCTAGCTTTGCTGCTTTGTGTACAGCACTTGCCGCAACTATTGGTACAGGTAATATTGTAGGTGTAGCAACTGCTATTAAAGCAGGTGGTCCTGGTTCATTATTTTGGATGTGGATTGCGGCTTTCTTTGGTATGGCAACAAAGTATGCAGAAGGACTTTTAGCTGTAAAATACAGAGTTGTAGATAAAAACGGTCAAATGTCTGGTGGACCTATGTACTATATTGAAAGAGGTCTTGGAAATAAATTATTAGCTAAAATGTTTGCATTATTTGGAATTGGAGTAGCATTCTTTGGAATCGGTACCTTTCCACAAGTAAATGCCATTACAAATGCTGCAAAACTCACTTTAAATATGCCAATTATTGTTTCATCTGTGATTCTTACTCTTCTAGTAGCTTTGGTTACTTTAGGAGGAATCAAAAGTATTGCAAAAGTATCAGAATTAATCGTTCCATTTATGGCTGTATTTTATATTATTGGTTCTTTAATTATTCTTATTTTAAATATTGATTTAGTTCCTCAAACTATAGGACTCGTTTTAAAAAGCGCATTTACTCCTACTGCAGCAACAGGAGGATTTTTAGGAGCTACTGTAATGTTTGCTCTTCGTAATGGAGTAGCCAGAGGGGTATTTTCTAATGAATCTGGTCTTGGAAGTGCACCTATTGCATCTGCAGCTGCAAAAACAAAGTCTTGTGTTCGTCAAGGTCTTATATCTATGACAGGAACATTCTTTGATACCATTGTAGTATGTACTATGACAGGTTTGGTTCTTGTTTTAACAGGTGCTTGGTGTTCTGATGTTGAAGGAGCTGCCATGACCAATTTGGCATTTAGTGAAGCTCTTCCAGGACTTGGTCAATATATTGTTACAATAGGACTTATGTTCTTTGCTTTTACTACTATATTAGGTTGGAATTATTATGGCGAAAGATGTACTGAATATTTATTTGGAATAAAAGGAATCAAACCTTTTAAAATTATATATATTCTTCTTGTAGCTAGTGGAGCTTTCTTAAAATTAGATATGATTTGGATCTTAGCAGATATTGTAAATGGTTTGATGGCTATTCCAAACTTAATTGGTTTGATTGGATTAAGTGGAATCATCGTAACTGAAACAAAAGTATTCTTTGAACAAATGAAGCAAGAAAAAAATTCTTTACAAAATAAAAAAGCAGCTTAGAGAATGTACATTTGTACATTCTTTTTTTATAGAGTAAAATATATTTTTTTGGGTATACAAAGTAAAGATGCAAAAAATAATGAAGGAGATGCTTTATGTTTCAACATGACATTACATTAAAAGACAAAGATTTATTTGAAAAATATGTTTTTAGTTATCCATATGAAACCTCTGGACTTAGTTTTACAAGCCTTTTCATGTGGAGACAATTAAATGAGTTCAAATATGAAATCATAAATGATTTTTTATGTATTGGAGGAGTTAGTTTACTTAATATGGATAAAAAAGAACCCTTTGTTCTTCCTCCTCTAGCTGTAGGCAAATATGATTTGAATAAACTTTCTATCACTATGGATGAAATCAAAAAAAGGTTTGATCAAAAAGGATTCCCTTTTCAAATCAAATTGTTACCAAAGCACTTAATCCCTACATTTGATGAAGCTATGCAGGACAAGCTTATTTTTACAGAAGATCGAGTAAATTTTGATTATGTATATCTTACAAATGATTTGATAGAATTAAAGGGAAGAAAATATCATTCTAAAAAAAATCATTTGAATTATTTTATGAGAAATATTCCTCATAAATATGTTCCATTAACAAAAGATTTGATACAACATTGTCTTGACTTTAACAAACGTTTAATTGATTACAAAGATCTAAATTCTTTTTCAAATCATTTGATAGAAGCTGAAGAAATAGCTTTAAAAGAAGCTCTACTCAATATGGATCATCTTAATTGTAAAGGAGGGGCTATCTTAATTGACAACGAGGTGCAAGCCTTTACCCTAGGTGGAAAACTTTATAATGATACTATTGTTGTTCATATAGAAAAAGCAAATCCAACGATCAAAGGCCTATATCAAGCAATTAACAATGAATTTTGTAAAAATGAATGTATAGATATAAAATATATAAATCGAGAAGAGGATATGGGACTTGAAAATTTAAGAAAAGCAAAGCTTTCTTATCGACCTTATAAAATGGTTGAAAAATTTAATGTAACCTTCATATAAAGGAGGAAATTTATGTTTTTAAGATTTTTGAGAAAAGAAGATACTCCTACTGCAAAAAAATTGTGGGGATATGCTTTTGAAACAGATGAACCCTTTTATAGCTGGTACTTTGATGAAGTATTTTCTCCAAATCACTCATTAGGTATTTTTGAAGAAGACCAACTGATCTCTTATCTTCAATTAAATCCTTATACTCTTTCTCTAAATCACTCTTTATTTGAAACTTCTTATGTAGTAGGAGTCATTACATCCCCTGAATATAGAAATAAGGGAACGATGAAATTTCTTATTCCAAAAGCTATAGAAGAGATGAGAAATAAAAATCATTTTGTCTCTATTCTTATGCCTTTTGATACTACCTTTTATCAACCTTATGGCTGGGAATTATCCTATAGTCAAAAAAAGTATCAAATTCCTATGAGTATCATTGGGCATTTTAGTCAAAGAGAAAAAAAATATTATTTTAATGAAATCAATCTAGATGATGATTTTGAAAATCTAAATAATATCTATGAATCTTTTTTAAATGAATATCATGGATATATGAAAAGAAATAAAAAAAATTGGGACTTTATATTAAAAGATTTAATATATTATGGAGGGTACGCGTTTATTTTAAAAAATGAACAAAAAAAGCCTATAGGCTATATCCTCTATTTTATAAAAGATAAAAAATTTATAGTAAGAGAAATGTCTTATGAAAATTATACAGCAAAAAAAGCTTTATTTAGTTTTATATACAGTCATATTTCTCAAGCTACCCATGTAGAATGGTCTGCCCCTTTAGATGAATCTACCCATCTTTTTTTAAAAGATACCATACAACCTGAACCTACTAATCAAATCGGTATTTATCCTTTTATGTGCGCAAGAGTAATAGATGTAAAAGCCGCTATTGAACATTGTACTTTTCATCAAAATATAGACACAAAATTTTCTATTGAAATTAAAGACCCTTATGCTCCATGGAATGAAGGTATTTTTATGGTACATATTGAAAATCAAAAAGCTAATGTTCAAAAAGATAATCATATAAAAGCAGATTTGTCTTGTTCTATCAATACCTTCTCTCAACTTTTCTTTGGAGCTATTGATATCAATACAGCTATTTTTATGGAAAATATAAAGGTTTATAATCCAGAGGCTATCAAAAATTTTTCAAAGGTATTTTATCAGAAAAAAAATTATATCAATGAATACTTCTAAATAATAAAAGTCATAAAATTCGTCACCAATTTTCAAATTTGGAAAATATATAGAAACGCTCGAAAATAGCATTCCAAACTCGCTACGCTCAAACAGTGTAACGCTAAACATTTTCTTACTTATTCTATATTTTCACAAATTCTCAATAATTGTTCCTTATTTTTATGACTTTTCTAAGATAAACTTTATGGATAAAAAATAGAATCCTCTCGGATTCTATTTTTTATATTTACATATTATATTTTATAACTTTGTCTAAATAGTATTCAATTCTTATCCATTAATTGATGCATTTTCTTTAGGTTGTAATTTTTTACCTGAAATTTTATTTACCATAATCGCAATGGCTCCATCCCCTGTTACATTACATGCTGTTCCAAAGCTATCTTGTGCAAGATATAGTGCAATCATTAAAGATGTTAATGTAGGTGAAAAATGAAGCATACTTTGTAGTAGTCCTAAAGCTGCCATAACTGCTCCTCCTGGTACTCCTGGAGCTGCAACCATAGTAACCCCTAGCATTAATATAAACGGAAACATAATAGCAAAGTTTGTAGTCATACCATTTAACATCATAACTGCCATAGCACAACTTGTAAGTGTAATTGTACTTCCTGATAAATGGATCGTTGCGCATAGTGGAATCACAAATTCTGCAATCCCATCATCAATACCATTTTGTTTTCCTTGTCTTAGTGTAACAGGAATTGTAGCAGCAGAAGATTGTGTTCCAATAGCTGTAAAGTATGCTGGAAGCATTGTTTTAAGTAATCTAAATGGATTTGCTCCAGCAAAAGTTCCTGCAATACCATATTGAACGATTAAAATAACAATATGAAGAATAATAATCATAACAAATACTTTAGCAAATACAGACATAATAGAAGCTACTTCTCCTGCATAAGTCATATTGGCAAATATTCCTAAAATGTGTACTGGTAATAGCGGAATGATAATGTTCGATATTAATTTTTCAACGATTGCTTGAAATTCATGCATGAACTTCTTCATTGTGTCCCCTTCAATTACAGCCATCCCTAATCCTATTGTAAAAGCAAGTAAAAGTGCTGTCATAACCCCCATAATAGGTGGCATATCTACTTTAAAAAATGGTGCTAATAAAGCTTCCTCTGGATTTTTTGCATCTACTGCTAAAGCACTTAAATGCAATACTTTAGGTAATACAGTAGAACTTGTAAAATAAGCTAGTGAACCAGAAATGATCGTAGATAAATATGCAATCAATGCCGTTACTCCTAAAAGCTTTCCTGCTCCTTTTCCTAAATCTCCTATACCAGGAGCAACAAAACCTAAAATAATAAGTGGAATAGCAAATCCTAAGAAGTTACCAAAAATATTGTTGAAAGTAACAAATATTTTGATGAACCATTCTGGTGCTGCATTTCCTAATAAAATACCTAGAATAATAGCAATAATCAATTTTGGAAGTAATCCTAATTTTTTCATAACCAAACTCCTTTCCCTTATTTTTTATTTTTTAATCAGTTTATAGTTTTTCTCTCCTTTCCCCCTTTTTTGTTTTTAGAATATTTAAAATTTTCTTATCTTTTTAGATAAGTTTTCATTATGCCCATTCTATCATAAAAACAATTGTATGCCAATACCGTACACATTATATATTTTTATAAATTTTTATGAAATTCTTAAAGGCTTCAGATCTTTATGTACGATAAAAAAGTCTTTCTTTGGGGAATAAATAAAACAAAGTCATAAAAATGAATAACACACACTCTTAAAATTGTGAACATTTTTATGACTTTATTATCTTATGCATTTAATTTTTTTATCCTATTGTATAAATATTTATTTCCCAATACCCTTTTCTTTTAATTTTACAAGCATATCTTTAGTCATTTTTTCTAGATCATATTCCGCCTTAAATCCCCATTCTTCTTTTGCTGATGTACAATCTAAAGAATTTGGCCAACTATCTGCAATTCCTTGTCTAACAGGATCTACATCATAATTTATTTCAAAGGATGGAATATGTTTTTTGATTTCTGCTGCAATTTCTTCAGGTTCAAAGCTCATAGCTGTTACGTTAAAAGCATTTCTATGCTTTAATTTAGATGGATCTGCCTCCATTAAATTAATAATTGCACCTAACGCATCTGGCATATACATCATATCCATATAAGTTCCTTTTCCAATATATGAAGTATATTTTTGATTTTTCAATGCTTCATAATAAATATCTACTGCATAATCAGTAGTTCCTCCTCCTGGAGGTGCTACATATGAAATAAGTCCTGGAAATCTGACTCCCCTAGTATCTACTCCAAATTTATAATAATAATAGTCACAAAGAAGTTCTCCAGATACTTTATTGACTCCATACATAGTTGTAGGCCTTTGAATCGTATCTTGCGGAGTATGATCTTTAGGTGTAGAAGGCCCAAATGATCCTATTGAACTTGGTGTGAAAAATTGACATCCACATTCTCTCGCTACTTCTAATGCATTTACTAAGCCTCCCATATTTAAATTCCATGCAAATAATGGTTTTGCTTCTGCTGTAGCCGAAAGTAGAGCTGCTAAATGTACAATGGTATCAGAGTTATATTTTTTTACTAATTTATTCATATTCTCTCCATCCATTGCATCTAATATTTCAAAGGGACCTGCCTCTACAACTGGATGATCTGTAGGTTTTCTGATATCTGTAGCTACTACATTGTCATTTCCGTATATTTCTCTCATTTTAGTAACTAACTCCGTACCGATTTGCCCTAATGCTCCTGTGACAAATATTTTTTTCATCACCTATTCCTCCTTATAAAATTCCCATTTCTTTTCCTACTTTTTCATATATACTTAAAGCTTTGTCTAGCATTTCTTTAGTATGAGCTGCTGTAGGCATATTTCTCACCCTACCTGTTCCTCTTGGAACCGTTGGAAATACAATTGATTTTGCATAAACTCCCTCTTCATTAAGTCTTTTGCTAAACAATTGAGTTTTATTTTCATCTCCAATGATACAAGGTGTAATAGGAGTCTCACTTTTTCCTATATCAAATCCAATATTTTTTAATCCTTTCTTTAAATAATTTCCATTTTCCCAAAGCTTATCATGAAGCTCTGTACTCTCTGTAAGAATAGCTATAGCTTCTATACAAGCTGCTGCTGCTCCTGGTGTAAGAGAAGTAGAAAATAAAAATGGTCTAGAACGAACCTTCAACCAATCAATTAAATCCTTACTTCCTGCTACATATCCTCCTACTACCCCAATGGCTTTAGACAATGTCCCTATTTGAAAATCTATTTTGTCTGAAAGTCCAAAATGTTTTACTGTACCTGCACCTTTTCCCAGTACTCCCGATCCATGAGCATCATCTACATATGTAATCAAATCAAATTCTTGTGCAATTTCTACAATTTCAGGAAGCTTTGCAATATCGCCATCCATTGAAAATACACCATCTGTAATAACCATAATTTTATTATATTTTCCTGACTCTTTTACCTCTTTTGCAACTCTTCTTAAATCATCCATATCAGAGTGATTATAACGAATAATTTCTGCTTTTGATAATCTACAGCCGTCGATAATAGATGCATGATTGAGTTCATCTGATAAAATAGCATCATTTTTATCCATTACTGCTCCTATGGCACCCATATTGCAGTTAAACCCTGATTGAAAAACAATAGCTCCTTCTGTATGTTTAAACTTAGCCAGTTTTTCTTCTAATTGGATATGTATATCTAATGTTCCATTAATAGTACGAACAGCTCCTGCTCCTACCCCATATTTTTTAGTAGCTTCGATGCAGGCATTTACTAACCTTTCATTTGTAGCAAGTCCTAAATAGTTATTAGAAGATAAATTAATAAGTTCTCTTCCTTTTATTTTTATAATAGGTCCATTTGCTCCTTCTAATGGATCAATTGTATTGTAAAGCCCTCTTTTTTTCAAATCTTCCAAATTTTCTTTCAAGAATTTATTTAATATTTTACTAGACATTGTATATCCTCCTTATATAAAATATTTGTTTTCACATTGCATACATTTGTATTTTATCTACGCTTATATATATCCATACGCTCCATTATTTCAATTTATTTTTCATCTATCGTGATCGTATTCTACGGACAGTATATCATTTTCAATATGTTTTTTCAATATTTTCCATAAAATATATCATAAAATTTAAAATACATATTTTTCAATAAATTTTCTATCAATTGACGCATATTTTAAAATTATTTCCTTTCTAACTATTTTTATGCATACAAAATCTTTTTATTCTACATAAAATACCTCTTGACACCTAAAAAAGGAAATGCTACGATATTTTCATACAAATGAATACAATCTTCAGGGCAGGGTGCAATTCCCGACCGGCGGTATAGCCCGCGAGCCACTTTTGTGGTTGACTTGGTTTGATTCCAAGGCCGACAGTATAGTCTGGATGGAAGAAGAGGAATATGTATATCTATATTTTTATAGATGTGCTTTTTATGATGAGATAGTCCTGAAAATAATATTTTCAGGGCTTTTCTTATTCATTAGGGAACTATATAAATGAATAAATTGTGTATAACTTTAGAAAGTTAGATTTTCATCAAATTTTAAGCAACGGAAATTCTGAATGAAATGAAAGAATTTCGTTGGCGCCATGAGCAATTCCGATAGGAATATGCGAATTTTTAATTATGAAAGTTTTTTATAAAATTTGGAATAATATAATCATCTATTCCATAGAGGTGAAAAAAATGGACACTTTTTATATGAAAAAAGCTTTACATTTAGCTCAAAAAGGCATTGGCCATACAAGCCCAAATCCTTTAGTAGGAGCAGTCATTGTAAAAAATGGGCAAATTATAGGAGAAGGATATCACGAAAAGTTCGGAGGTCCTCACGCAGAAATCAATGCATTTTTAAATTCGACAGAAGATGTAAGTGAATCTACTATGTACGTAACCTTAGAACCCTGCTCTCATTATGGTAAAACTCCTCCTTGTGCACAAGCTATTGTAAATAAAAAAATCAAAAAAGTAGTCATTGCTATGAAAGATCCAAATCCTTTGGTTTCAGGACAGGGAATAGAAATATTAAAAAAGCACAACATAGAAGTAGTTACAGGAGTCTTAGAAGAAGAAGCAAAGAAATTAAATGAAATATTTGTTAAATATATCAGTACAAAATTACCATTTTGCATATTAAAAACTGCCATGACTCTAGATGGAAAAATAGCTACATCTACTAAAGACTCCAAATGGATTACCAATTCTTCCTCTAGAGAATACGTCCATTTACTTAGACACAAAGTAACAGGAATCATGGTAGGAATTGGAACTGTTTTAGCAGATGATCCTCTATTAACTACACGTATTGTAAATTACAAAGGAAAAAATCCAATTCGGATTATTGTAGATTCTAAAGGTCAAATTCCTCTAAATAGCAATATATTAAAAACAAGTAAAGACATAAAGACTATTATTGTCACAACAAAGATGATTTCAACAGAAAAAATAAAATCAATAGAAAATACAAAAGCAGAAGTTTTGATTACTCCTTCTAAAGATGGAAAAATAGATCTTTCTTACTTGATGAAAACTTTAGGAGAAAAAGGAATAGACAGTATTTTGCTTGAAGGAGGAGGAACACTAAATTTTTCTGCTCTTAAGGAAGGAATCATAGACCAAGTGATCTCTTTTATTGCTCCTAAAATCATAGGAGGAAAAGATGCCTTAACACCTATAGAGGGAGAAGGATTTTCTTTTATGAAAGATGCTATATGCCTAAATCATATAGAAGTCGATCATTTCAAAGAAGATATCATGATCAAAGGCTATATTGCAAAGGAGAGATAAAATGTTTACTGGACTTGTAGAAGAAATTGGAACTATTTTATCTATTACAAAAGGAGAAAAATCAGCAAAAATTACAATTCAAGCAAAAAAAATATTAGAAAATATTTGTTTAGGTGATAGTATTGCTACAAATGGAGTATGTCTTACAGTGACTGATTTTAACCAAAACTCTTTTTGTGTAGATGTAATGGCAGAAACTATGAGAAGAAGTAATTTAAAGGATCTTATAAAAAATAGTCCTGTAAATCTAGAAAGAGCACTAAAGCTAGGTGATCGTTTAGGCGGACATATTG
Source organism: Inediibacterium massiliense (assembly GCF_001282725.1). Classification (NCBI taxonomy): domain Bacteria; kingdom Bacillati; phylum Bacillota; class Clostridia; order Peptostreptococcales; family Thermotaleaceae; genus Inediibacterium; species Inediibacterium massiliense. The sequence continues at coordinate 162,437 of NZ_LN876583.1, forward strand.
TAAGTGGTCATATTGACGGAGTAGGAATTATTACAGACCTTGAAAAAGAAGATAATGCTATTTGGGTATCTATTAAAGCCCATGAAGAAATTTTAAAATATATTGTTTTAAAAGGATCCATCACTATTGATGGTATCAGTCTGACTGTAGCTTATGTAGACAATCATCTATTTAAGGTATCTATTATTCCTCATACAAAACATATGACTACACTCCTTGATAAAAAAATAGGAGATTCTGTTAATTTAGAGTGCGACATGATTGGAAAATATATTGAAAAATTTTTATTACAAAGAGAATCCTCTCCTAAAAAAGATATCAATATGAATTTTTTATCAGAACATGGATTTATATAATTTCAAATACAATGTAAATTTAAAAAATTTAAAACGAGGTGATAAAAATGTACAAATTCAATACAATCGAAGAAGCCATAGAAGATATACAAGCTGGAAAAATGATTGTAGTCATAGATGATGAAGATCGAGAAAACGAAGGAGATCTTTTAATGGCTGCTGAGCTAGTGACACCAGAGCATATTAATTTCATGGCAACCTATGCAAGAGGATTAATTTGTATGCCTATATGTAAAGAAAAGCTTGAAGAATTAGATATGCCTCAGATGGTATCTCATAATACAGATAATCATCAAACTGCTTTTACTGTATCTATTGATGCAATAGATACTTCAACTGGAATTTCAGCTTTTGAAAGAGCCCATACTATAAAAAAAGTACTAGATCCAAATAGCAATTCTACTGACTTTAGAAGACCTGGTCATATTTTCCCTCTAAAAGCCCGTGAAGGAGGCGTATTGAAAAGAGCTGGTCATACAGAAGCTTGTGTAGATCTAGCAAAGCTTGCTGGACTTTATCCTGCTGGAGTCATTTGTGAAATTATGAATGAAGATGGATCTATGGCAAGAACTCCAGAGCTTATGGAATATGTAAAAAAACATGATTTAAAAATCATTACCATTGCCTCTTTAATAGAATATCGAAGAAAGCATGAAATTCTTGTAGAAAAAATGGCGGAAGCTCATATGCCTACAAAATATGGAGATTTCAAAGTCATAGGCTATCAAAATAAATTAAACAAAGAGCATCATGTAGCTCTTGTAAAAGGAGATATTTCAGATGGCAATCCTGTTTTGGTAAGAGTTCATTCTGAGTGTCTTACAGGAGATGCCTTTGGATCTGTTCGTTGCGATTGTGGTGAACAATATGCAGCTGCCATGAAACAAATTGAAAAAGAAGGACGTGGAGTTCTTTTATATATGCGCCAAGAAGGAAGAGGTATTGGTCTAATGAATAAATTAAAAGCCTATGCTCTTCAAGATCAAGGAATGGATACAGTACAAGCAAATATTGCATTAGGATTTCCTGAAGATATGAGAGATTATGGAATTGGTGCACAAATTCTTTCTGATTTAGGAATAAAAAAATTAAAACTTATGACAAACAATCCTAAAAAGCTTTCTGGCCTTTCTGGATATGGATTAGAAATCGTAGAAAGAGTTCCTATTATCATGGAATATCGTAAAGAAAATGAATTTTATTTAAAAACAAAAGAAGAAAAAATGGGACATATGTTAAATATAGAGGAGGAATAAAAATGAAAATATACGAAGGAAAATTAATTGCAAAAGAATTAAAATTTGCAGTCATTATAGGAAGATTTAATGAATTTATAGGGAGCAAACTTTTATCTGGTGCATTAGATGCACTGAAAAGACATGGAGCAAATGAAAGTGATATAGAAATCATTTGGGTTCCAGGAGCTTTCGAAATTCCTTTAGTTGCTAAAAAACTTGCTAAATCACAAAAATATGATGGGATCATTTGCCTTGGTGCAGTTATAAGAGGTGCAACTCCTCACTTTGATTATGTATCTAGTGAAGTAACAAAAGGAGTAGCTTTAGTAGGACTTGAAACTGAAGTTCCTGTAGTATTTGGAGTACTTACTACAGATACAATCGAACAAGCTATTGAAAGAGCAGGAACAAAGGCTGGAAACAAAGGATACGATGCAGCTATGACTGCCATTGAAATGGCTAATTTACTTAAAGAATTCTAACAACCACACTATCACATCGTATATATAAAGAATTGTGAATACATTAAAAACAGTTTTGTTAAAAAACACATACTGCTGACAAATTATATTTTAGCAAAGTCATAAAAATAAGGAACATTTATTGAGAATTTATGAAAATATAGAATAAGTGAGAAAATGCTTAGCATTACACTGTTTGAGCATAGCGAGTTTGTAATGCTATTTTCGATCGGTTCTATATATTTTCCAAATTTGAAAATTTAGTGACGTTTTTTATGACTTTGTCTATGAAAACAGTTTTGTTAGAAAACAACTTAGTTTTCTCAAAACTGTTTTTTTGTAATGAGCAATCTTTATATATAACATTTACTTAATCATACGATCAATAGTCGTAAGAATCTCATCAATAACCTCTTCATCTCCCGCTTTAATACTTTCTACAATACAAGTACGCATATGACTCTCAAGAAGAAGTCTTCCTACTCCCTTCATAGCAGATTGAGCCGCTGCAATTTGAATCAAAATATCATTGCAATAAACTCCTTTTTCTACCATCCCCTTAATACCCCTTACTTGTCCTTCTATTCTATTCAATCTATTGATCAAAGCATTTGTTACCTCTTGCGATCGATGGCTAACTCTTTCTCCATCTACTATATGACAACAGGGCTGTTTTTTTTCCATGAATTTCCTCCTTAAAATAAAAGTCTTAGAAGAAGCTACTCTATCTAAGACTTTTCATATTTATATACTTTTTATTTCAACCACTTCATATCCTGCTTCTTCTACTGCGTTTTTCAATACTTCATCTGTAACTTCTTCACTTAATTGTATCACAGCATTTTTTCCCTGTAAATCTACTACCACTTCCTGTACTCCTTGGATTTCTTCTAAAGCATTTTTTACATGATTTACACAATGCATACAACTCATTCCTTCAATCATCATTAATTTTTTCATAATTTCTCCTCCTCTTAATTAGGTTTAAATTTTCTAAGTCTCAAAGCATTTGTTACTACAGATACGGAACTTAAAGACATGGCAGCTCCTGCAAACATAGGATTTAAAAGTGGTCCACCTAATGCATAAAATACTCCTGCTGCAAGGGGAATTCCTGCTGTATTATAAGCAAATGCCCAAAAAAGATTTTGTTTGATATTTCTTATTGTGCTTTTACTTAATTGAATTGCAGTAGATACATCTATCAAATCACTTCTCATAAGAACGATATCTGCTGACTCAATTGCAACATCTGTTCCAGATCCTATTGCAATTCCTACATCTGCTTGTGCTAAAGCTGGAGCATCATTAATTCCATCTCCTACCATAGCTACAACTCTTCCTTCATTTTGAATTTTTTTCACTTCATTTGCTTTATCTTCAGGTAAAACCTCTGCATACACTCTATCAATGCCTACTTGTTTTGCTATGGCATTTGCTGTCCTTTGATTATCTCCTGTAATCATAGCCACTTCAATTCCCATTTCATGGAGCTTTTTTATAGCTTTTTTACTACTCTCCTTGACTACATCTGCCACCGCAATAATGGCTACGAATTCATCATCTACTGCCATATACATAGGAGTCTTTCCTTCATCTGCTAATTTTATAGATATATCATTTGCTTTTTCTATCTCTATATTTTTTTGTTTCATTAATTTACTATTTCCTAATAATATATTTTTATTTTCTATTTTCACCTGGATTCCATGACCTGCTATAGCCAAAAAATCATCTAATTTTAAAATATCAATTCCCTCATTTTCAGCTTTTCTTACAATAGCTTCCCCTAGTGGATGCTCTGATCCCTTCTCTGCTGATGCTGAAAGTTTTAAAATCTCTACTTCATCTATATCTGTAAAGCTTATAACATCTGTAACTTCAGGTCTTCCTTGTGTAATGGTTCCTGTTTTATCAAATACTATTGTTTGAATTTTATGAGAAGATTCTAATGCCTCCCCACCTTTTATTAAAACTCCATTTTCTGCTCCTTTTCCAGTTCCAACCATTATGGCAGTAGGAGTGGCAAGCCCTAATGCACAAGGACAAGCAATGACTAATACAGAAATAAATATAGTAAGACAAAACACAGGATCTTTTCCAGTTACATACCAAATTAATGAAGATAATACGGCAATACAAAATACTACTGGCACAAAATAAGAAGCAACTATATCTGCTAATTTCGCAATAGGAGCTTTAGATCCTTGTGCATCTTCTACTAATTTTATAATTTGTGAAAGAGCAGTATCTTCTCCTACTTTTGTAGCTTTAAAATAAATCATTCCTTGCTTATTAATACTTCCTCCTACAACCTTGTCTCCTTTTTTCTTTTCAACAGGAATACTCTCTCCAGTAAGCATAGATTCATCAATAAAGGTATTTCCATCTACTACTTCTCCATCTACTGGAATTTTACCTCCTGGTTTTACTAAAACTATATCTCCTACCTCTACTTCTTCAATAGGAATTTCTATTTCTTTTTCGTCTCTTATAATAACAGCATTCTTAGGCGCTAATCCCATTAGTTTCTTGATTGCTTCTGAAGTTTTACCTTTACTTACACTTTCTAAATATTTTCCTAAAGAAATAAGTGCAATAATCACTCCAGCTGATTCAAAATACAGGTGATGAGCATACATCACTTCTCCATTTAATATTTTATAAGTTGCATAAAATCCATATAAAACAGCAGCTCCTGTACCCATGGCAACTAAAGAATCCATATTTGGACTTTTCCTAAATATAGCTGAAAATCCTACTGTATAAAATTTATATCCGTAAATTAAGATTGGTACAACAAGTAGTATTTGACTCATAGAAAAATTTAATGGATTTTTCATAGGATGAATAATCTCTGGAAGATAAAGTCCTATCATAGGTCCCATAGCAATATAAAGAAGCGGTATAGCAAATATAGCTGATATCATAAACCTTTTCTTTAAATTTTCTATCTCTTCTTCCTTTTTATCTTGCTCTTGTGTTTGATCTCTTTCAATATCTAGTGGAGTATACCCTGCTTTTTTGATTGCTTCCTTAATATCTGAAAGTTTGACTTGACTCGGATCATAAATAACATTCGCTTTATTTGTAGCAATGTTTACATTAGAAGATGCTATTCCTCCTAATTTGTTAATAGCACGATCCGCCGCTCTCGCACAAGCTGCGCAAGTCATACCCTCTATAGATATTACAACTTCTTTATTGGTGTTTTCTTCCTTTGCCTCGTATCCTGCTTTTTTTATTGACTCTTTTATATTTTCTATATTTAATTTTTCTTCATCATATTCTAAAGACATCTTCTCTGTAGCAAAGTTTACATTTACCTCTTTTACACCATCTAATTTTTTAACTGCTCTTTCTGAAGCTTTTGCACAAGCTGCACAACTCATGCCTTCTATTTTTAATATTTCTTTTTTCATATCACCCCTCCTTTATACCCCCCTAGGGTATATTTATTTAATTTCATATTATATGACTCACATTCTTCTGTCAAGTCTTTATTGAATTTATTATGTGTCATAATTTTACTTCCATGCATATGCTATAACTGAAGAAAGAATTTTCTATTATTATAAGGGGGAAAAAAAATGCCTATACATGAAGAATATATGAGAGAACCTAGTATGCCACCATCAGAGATGCCTGGTACGTGTCCTCCAATCGGAAGACCTATGCCACAACCTCCAATCGGGAGACCTACACCTGTACCTCCAATTGAAAGACCTGAAATGCCTATATGCCCTCCTATCGGTATGCCTGAAATGCCTGGGATGCAACCTCCTATAGGAATGCCTCCCGCTGGTATGCCTGGTATGTGCCCTCCTATAGGAATGCCTCCTGCTGGTATGCCTGGCATGTGTCCTCCTATAGGAATGCCTCCTGCTGGTATGCCTGGCATGTGCCCTCCTATAGGAATGCCTCCTGCTGGTATGCCTGGCATGTGTCCTCCTATAGGAATGCCTCCTGCTGGTATGCCTGGCATGTGCCCTTCTATGCCTGTTATGGGGGAACAAGATGTAAAAGAATTATGTTATATGGAACATATGCATGAATCCATGGCTTATATGTGTAAAGCTGAAGCATGTAGAATGCGTGCAATGCAATGTATCCATAANCCTGGCATGTGTCCTCCTATAGGAATGCCTCCTGCTGGTATGCCTGGCATGTGTCCTCCTATAGGAATGCCTCCTGCTGGTATGCCTGGCATGTGCCCTTCTATGCCTGTTATGGGGGAACAAGATGTAAAAGAATTATGTTATATGGAACATATGCATGAATCCATGGCTTATATGTGTAAAGCTGAAGCATGTAGAATGCGTGCAATGCAATGTATCCATAAAGGTTGATTTTACATTTAAAAAGATACTGCCACAAGGCAGTATCTTTCTTCTTTATAAATGTTTTTGATTTTGTACCATATCCACTGTACCCAATAATATATGAGCCAAGCCAAACCCTACAACTCCTGCAGCAATCATAGGTGCAATATCTTTTCTTTTCATAATTGTTCCTGTTAAAGTAACAGCAGAACCTAACGCAGCAGGAATTATTCCTTCTCGAATATGCACATAAACTCCTCCTTTAGTATAAAAGCTTACTATTAGGTTGCTACGATCTTATTTCTTTTATCCATGGCAATCATTGCAAAATGTCTATGATTTTTACAGACCATTGACAAACTATATTTTAGCAAAGTTATAAAATTCGGAACAATTATTGATTTTTACTCATACTTTTTAGGTATTTTCTCCAATATAATTTGTAAGGTCATTGCTTTTCCATTTCTCATAATTTTTATATGAATAGTATCTTCTGGTCTATATTGATAAAGCTTTGTTGAAAGTTCTCTCATTCCAGATATTTCTTGATTTTCTATTCCTACAATAATATCTCCACTGCGAAGATCTCCTTTATCTGCTGGAGAGTTAGGTGTAATTTCTGCTATATATACTCCTTTAGGTACAGATAAATCTGTATTCATATACTTTTCAAAAACATCTACATCTACACCTTTAATTCCTAAATAAGCCTTACTAAATTCACCTTTTTGTATAAACTGATCTACAATTGGCTTTGCCATATTAATAGGAATAGCAAAACCCAAACCTTCTCCTGATTGAATTTTTGCCGTATTGATTCCAACCACTTCTCCTTTGCTGTTTAAAAGAGGCCCTCCACTATTTCCTGGATTGATAGAAGCATCTGTTTGGATCAGATTTTCAATACTCTCTCTTTCATTGATTTGCACGCTTCTTCCTAGTCCACTAACAATACCTGATGTAACAGTTTTTTCAAATTCCATTCCTAATGGGTTTCCTATGGCAATAGCTACTTCTCCCACCTGTAAATCATCAGAATCTCCCAAATCTGCTGCAGCTAAATTGACTCCATCTACTTTTAACACTGCCAAATCTAGCATAGAATCATTCCAAATAATCTTAGCATCCTTCTTTTTTCCATTATCAAATAAAACCTTGACTTCTTGCACTTCTCCATTATTCACAACATGAGAATTTGTTAAAATATATCCATTTTTATCCACAATTACCCCAGTTCCTAATCCTTGTGATACTTTTCTTCCAAAGAAAAAATCTTCTTCAACACTTTGAGTTGTGATTCCCACTACAGAAGACATGGCTTTTTTTGCAACTGCTGATACTAAAAATTGTGTATTTTTACCATCCACTTGAATCACTTGCTTCTTATTTTGTCCAAAATAATTATCAGGATAAGGAAGAATATGACCAAATATATAAACAGGCATAATATAACTTGCAATCACTCCCCCTAATAAAGTTGAAATCAAAATGATACAAATCATCCACAGTCCTTTTTTTCTTCGAGGCTTTTTCTCTTCTTCTACAGAATATACTACTGGAACATCAATGATCTCTATTTTTTCATTTTCCATTTTTATCCCTTCTTTCTGTTGATACTTTTATTAAAACAAAAAGTTATGAACAGAATATGAACAATTTATGAACAACTTATTCTTTGAAAATAGAAATAGAAAAAGTAAAAATCGTCCCTCTCCCCAGTTGACTTTCTAATATTATTTTCTCTTTATGTCTATCTATTATTTTTTTTACAATATACAAACCAAGTCCTGTTCCTTCTTTATTCCGATCTCTAGATTTATCAATTTTATAAAATCTATCCCAAATCTTATTTTGCTCCTCTTTTGCGATTCCTACTCCTTCGTCTTCTATCTTTACCCAAACCTTATGTTCCTCTTCATAGGTATAAATCATAAGCGTTTTATTCTCTTGCATAAATTTCATAGCATTATCTAAAAGATTTACAAGTACTTGTTCATAAGCATCTTTATCTGCCCAAACAAGGGGAAGCTTTTCTTTTAAATGAAGATCTATATGGATTCTTTTTCTCTCAATCGTCTCTTCATATTTTAATAAAGTTCTTACAATCAGTTCATTGACATGAAATTTTTGTGGATAAATAGGATATTGATCGGACTCCATTTTTTGAATATCTAATAAATTGGTAATAAATTTAGTAAGTCTCTTGGTTTCTCCTAATATAATATCTAAATATTTTTTTTGTTCTTCTTTTTTTATGGTTTCATCTGCCATTCCCTGTACAAACCCCTGAATCAATGTAAGAGGAGACCTCAGCTCATGAGCAACAGCAGATATAAAACTTCTCCTATGATCTTCAATTCTTTCTAATTGCTGTGCCATATCATTAAAAGTTTTTGTAACCTTTCCAATATCATCTTTTTCATCTATCACCTCTACTCTTTGACTAAAATCCCCTTTTGCAATTTTTTGAGCTGCTTGTCCCATTTGTCTTAAAGGATCTGAAAGCTTCTTAGCTACTATATAAAGAATCACAAAAGAAATACAAAGTGATATGGTCATAGCCTGCCAAATAATTTTGTGAACCTCTTGAATCACCTTTGTAATTTCATAAAGAGGTGAATGCATGACAATGGCATTATCTACACTTCCATTAATGAAAATAGGTACTCCTACTGTTACCATAGGAGCTTGTCCTACTCCTTCATAAATTCCTTTTTTGACAATAATTTTTCCTTTAAATACTTCTAAAATATCTTTCGTAGTAATCTGCTTTCCAATCCATTTCTTTTCATCGCTAGATACTCCATAAATAATACCTCTTTGATCAATCACCCAAATTCTTGTATTTAAAAATCTCTCTACAGACTGAAGCTCTATATTTAATCTTTCTTTTGTAATATCTCTATTTAAGTAATCAATCACTAATTCATTAATCTTTTCTCCTTCTTGTAAAAGTAATTTTTCATGTCTATTGAAAAAATAATTTTCAAAGAGCTGAGAAGCTAAAAGACCTAGTATCAAAAAAGTAATAACAATAATAATCAAATAAGTAGCAAACAACTTTTTAAATACCGTATCAAGCATCCTTTTTCACCTCAAACTTATACCCTACTCCCCATACCGTTTGAATATTGTAGTAATTTTTTAAAACCTCTAGCTTCTCTCTTATTCTTTTAATATGAACATCTATCGTTCTAACATCTCCCTCAAAGTCCAATCCCCAAATATTTTCAATGAGTTGTTCCCTTGTGAATACTATATTTTGATTTTTCGCTAAAAAATACAAAAGCTCCATTTCCTTAGGAGGCAATGTAATCATTTGATCATCTATCTTTACCCTATAAAGATCCATATCTATAGATAAATGAGGAAGAACAATATTTCTTGTGCAAAAAGATTGTCCACCTGCTCTTCTTAAAACAGCTTCTACTCTTGCCATCAACTCCCTTGGTTCAAAGGGCTTTACCATATAATCATCTGCTCCTAATTTGAGTCCCAAAACTTTATCAAAAGTATCACCCTTTGCTGTAAGCATAATGATAGGTACATTACTTATTTTTTTTATTTCTCTACATACATCCCATCCATCTATCTTAGGAAGCATAATATCTAAAATTACAAAACTTGGAGTTTCCTCTTTAAATTTTTCTATGGCACTTACTCCATCATATGCTGCACACACTTCATATCCTTCTTTTTTTAAATACATTTCAATCAATTCACAAATATATATATCATCATCTACAATCAGTATTTTTCTTTTGTTCATATCCATCGCCTCCTCTTTTTTATTATACCAAAAAAGGCCTTATACAGGCCTTATACATTAGCTTGTTCCGTTGGAATACAAATAAGTCTTCCTGGAGCAAATTCACTAGGAATCATATTAGGATTGGCTTTTAACAATTCATTAGCGCCCACTACAAATTTTTCTGCTACAGAGGATAAGCTTTCTCCTGGTTGAATGATATATATTTTATCTTCTGGACAAGTTAGAGAAGGTTTCGACTCTGGAATACATATTTGTTGCCCTACCATTAAATGATCTACATCTAAACTTGGATTTGACTTTTTAAGTAATTCATATGAAATATCAAATTTAGTAGCGATGGTAAAGAAAGTATCACCTTCTTCGATTGTATATACTTTTCCATTTGGACATACTACAGTCTGTTTAGGAATACAAATCACTTGCCCCACCATCAAATTATAAGGATTTAAAAATGGGTTAAATCTTATAATTTCATTTACAGAAACATTGTACTCCTTTGCAATTTTATATAAAGTATCTCCATATTTTATCGTGTAATAGTTCCCCGTTGGACAAGGTATAGTAGACATCATTGGTACGCAAAGTCCATCTCCCACTTGAAGTTTATCTGGATTTTTCAATCCATTTAAAAAAACAAGGTATTCCACTGTAGTATTATATTCTTTTGCAATTTTATATAAGCTGTCTCCTGGCTTTACAACATAACTCACAGTTCCCATCGGGCAATGCCTATACATAAACAATATCCCCCTTTTATTTAAACTTATTACATCTTATGCAATCACTACTAAAATAGTTTCAATGAACTTGTTTGTATGTTACACTTATATAAGAATATATGGATAAGGAGATGATTTTATGAGTGAAAACTATAAGTTTCATCAAAATAGTAAGTGTGAGTATTTTCCCTGTCATAAGGTAAAAGACAAGGAAAACTTTAATTGTCTTTTTTGTTTTTGCCCTTTATATATGTTAAAAGATAAATGTGGAGGAAATTTCATTTATTCAAATGGTGTAAAAGATTGTAGCAATTGCCTGATTCCTCATGGAAAAGGAGCATATGATTATATCATGTCTAAAATGAGTGAAGTCATTCGTATTGGTAGCGAAAGAGAACAGGAGTAAATACAGTGAAAGTTATTAATATCTATACAGATGGAGCCTGTTCTGGTAACCAAAATGAAAATAATATTGGAGGATGGGGAGCTATTTTAGAATATAAAGAGCACCAAAAAACTCTTTATGGTGGAGAAAAAAACACTACAAACAATCGTATGGAAATGAAAGCCCTACTTGAAGCTTTAAAAATTCTAAAAGCAGCCCACCTAACTGTTAATGTATTTTCAGATAGCTCTTATTTAATAGAATGCTTTACAAAAAAATGGTATGTGAAATGGATGCAAAACGGTTGGATGACTTCTAATAAAAAACCTGTAGAAAATAAAGATCTTTGGGAGAGTCTTTTAGAACAAATCAAAAGACAAGATCAAATAAATTTTTATAGAGTAAAAGGTCATTTAAATCCTAATCAAACTTCACAAATGCAGAAATGGTATGAAAAATTTCTTCTATGGAATGGAAATCAATTTAGTATGGAGGATTTTTTATACATTACCAATATGAATATACAAGCTGACTCATTAGCCAACAAAGGAATTTCTTTATTTAAAATAGATACTCCCTTAAAAAACTCACTTTAGTGAGTTTTTTTTCTGAAAAACTACATTGTGAGCAGATTTAGTCAGCATTCCTCAACATCTCTGCCATAAATAAAATAATATTCAAAAAATATTTACAAATTTTAGAATATATAGTATCATATATCTAGTAGATCTTTAAAAAAAATGTTTGAACTTGTACTATATTTGGTATTCTACATTCGTTAAAGGGGAAGCGATGGGGATATGAGAAAAACAAAGGAAATCAAAAGGGAAATTGAAGATTTAAGGAATCATTTGTATTATTTAATTGGTCAAAAGAAAAATCTCATTACACCAGAAGTCGTAATAGTCAGCCAAAAACTTGATCGGGTACTCAACGAATACGATATTACTATTAAAAAACAGATAGCATAGCTATCTGTTTTTTAAATGGTTTGAATAATCTCTAATACCAGTTTTGAACTTTTTACCAAATCCTCTATTTTTAAATGTTCCTCTAAAGTATGAGGTTTTCTTTCTCCTATTCCTAGGTTCACTGCCTTTAATCCATTTCCATTAAATATATTTGTATCACTGCCTCCACCTGAGCTTTGAATAGAAGGATGGATTCCAAGATTTTGGCAAGCCTTTTTTACAATATTAACAATTTCATCATTTTCATCTATTTTAAAAGCACTATACATTCTCTTAGCCTCTACTTCTGCCTTTGCACCATATTCCTTTGCTGCTTTTTTAAAACAATCTACCATATGAGCTGTTTGTTTGTCTAACTTTTCATTATTTAAACTTCTCGCTTCTGCTTGAATTACTACTTCAGGACATACAATGTTTGTTGCTTTTCCACCTTCTATACTTCCTATATTTGCAGTAGTTTCTTCATCAATTCTTAAAAGCTTCATCATACTAATGGCTTTTGAAGCAACCTCTATGGCACTAATTCCTTCTTCTGGAGCTACTCCTGCATGTGCTGATTTTCCAATGATTTTTGCATGAATTTTATCTTGTGCAGGTCCTTTTACAATAATTTCTCCTGGTTCTCCGCCACTATCTAGTATGAATGCTTTCTTTGCTTGTATCTTTGTATAATCTAAATTCTTTGCTCCAAATAATCCTCCTTCTTCAAAAATACTAAATACTACTTCAATAGGACCATGCTCTATATTTTTTTCTTTTACAACTTTTAAAGCTTCTATTACAGCTGCAATTCCAGCTTTATCATCTCCACCTAATATAGTTGTTCCATCACTATAGATGACTCCATCCTTTATAATGGGTTTAATTCCTACACTAGGATCTACTGTATCCATATGACAACTAAATAAAATAGGTTCTACCTCTTTATTTCCTTCTAGCCTTGCAATCACATTTCCTGTATCTGATCCCGTCTTTTCTCCTGCATCATCTATATGTACTGAAAATCCTAAAGCTTCTAATTCTTTAGTAATAAATTTTGCAAAATTTCCTTCTTTTCTTGTTGGACTATCAATTTGTACATACTCTAAAAAAGCATTTACAATTCTTTCCTCATTGATCATTTGATTTCCCCCATTTCTTTTTTCTATATTATTGTATTCTATTCTTTTTTATAATATCCTTTTTATACATAAAAGGCACCCTAAGGTGCCTTTTCACTTACATTGTTAAATGAATAAATGCATCTGGTCCAATAGGCCATCCTGCTGCATACCAACCGATCATTAGTATTGTCCATCCAATTAAAAATACAATAGAATATGGAAGCATTGTAGAAATTAAAGTACCAATTCCCGTATCCTTATCATATTTTTGAGCAAATACTACGATTAATGCAAAATAAGACATTAAAGGTGTAATAATATTTGTACATGAATCTCCTATACGATATGCAAGCTGTGTAAATTCTGGTGTAAATCCTAATTGATACATCATTGGGATAAATACAGGAGCCATAATTCCCCATTTAGCAGATGCTGATCCAATAAATAAATTAATAAATCCTGCAACTATAATAAATGAAAGTACTAATGGAAGTCCTGTAAATCCTATAGTTTTTAAGAATTTTGCACCACTTACAGCTAAAATAATTCCTAAATTTGTGTATGAGAAATAATTAATAAATTGAGCAGCAAAGAAACATAATACTAGATAGCCACCCATTCCTCCCATAGCTTTACTCATGTGTTTGATTACATCTTTATCATTTTTAATAGCTCCTACTACGATTCCATAAACAAGTCCTGGAACTAAGAAGAAAAACATAATTGTTGGAACCAAACCATCATGAATAAAAGTATCTAATGTTCCATCTACTCTTAATACTGCATTTTCAGGTACCATTAAAAGTAACATAACTCCAATAAATGCTAATATAGAAAGTCCTGCTGCTATCAATCCTTTTCTTTCTTGTTTTGTTACTTCCATAGAATGATCTTCTTCATGAACTCCTTTGTATTCACCAAGTCTTGGCTCTACTATTTTTTCAGTTACCCATGTACCTAAAATAGTAATTAAAAATGTAGAAGCCGCCATAAAGTAATAATTAGAAGTTGGTAATATAGTTAAATTAATTCCACCTGCTTTTAAAGCCTCATTTGTAATTCCTGTTAATAATGGATCTAGCGTTCCTAATAAAAGATTTGCCGAGAATCCACCAGACACCCCTGCAAAAGCCGCTGCCATACCTGCTAATGGATGACGTTTAAATCCTAAAAATACAATGGCACCTAATGGAACCAATACAATATACCCTGCATCGGATGCAATATTTGACATAACTCCTGCAAATACTAAAACAGCAGTTATCAATTTTTTTGGTGTACTAAGCACCAATTTCTTAAGTGCAGCATTAATCATTCCTGTTCCCTCTGCAATACCCACCCCAAGCATAGCTACTAAAACTGTTCCTAACGGACTAAATCCAGTAAAGTTTCCAGTAGCTGTATTAAACATAAATCTTAATCCCTCAGCATTAAATAAAGATACTGCTTGAACTGTTTTGTCTGCTTTCGCTTTCGCATCGTAAAAATTAACTGTAAGTCCTTTAGTTGCAGCAATTTCTGAAATAATAACTACAATCACTGATAATAGTAAAAATATAATTGCTGGATGAGGTAACTTATTTCCTACTACTTCAACTCCATTTAAAAATTTGTTAAAAATACCATTCTTTTTTGGTTCATATGCTTTTGATAAATTTGACAATATAATTCCTCCTTCTTTTAAATTTTTATCAAGATTCACTATTCTGACAATTCTGTTTTTGGGGTGGTATTCAGATTGAAAAGAAAAACATAGATTTTAGTGCTAAGATGTGTATAAATATTGCATCTGTATTGATTATAGGTATAATTTATATTATCACATTTTTTGATTTTTATTTTTTAAGTTTTTGTAATGATTTTCCCGTAAATATTTCAAAAACTTAACTTTTTCATTTTCTTATTTTGGATTCTACCTATGATATCTGGCAAAATATTCATTCCAGAATTTTCATTCATTTACATATTTATTTTTATATTATTCCTTTGATAGATTTTGTACGAAAATATATTCTTTAGAATATATTATATAAAAGAGGGGGTTTAAGAAATGTCCACATACATTCACAAGAGAGATCATCTTTTATTCTTTTTTCTATGCATCATCCTTTTACTCAAAGATACTCCTTATTGCCATACTCATCCAACTACCTTTATGTTATTTTTTCTAAATTTAGTTGTACTCATGAACATATTTTATCTAAAATAAAGGTGGGAATATCTCCCACCTTTACTTGTTTTATGACTTTTTTTCTCTTTTTATTAATACACTTGCAACAATTGCAGTTAATGGAATAGTAAGCACTAGCCCTATACTCCCTGCAAGAGATCTCACAACTTCTGTAGCAATAATATCTAAATTTAGGATCTTAACTATAGATGTCTCATATGCCATAAACAAAAGCAACAAGGGAATGGAGCTTCCTGTATAAGCTAAAATAAGTGTATTGGTCATAGTTCCCATAACATCTGTTCCTACATTCATACCTGCACGAAACAATTCCTTTGTACTCATAGAAGGATTTGCCTTGTGAATTTCTTCTATAGAAGAGGAAATAGACATACCAATATCCATAACCGCACCTAATGCTCCCATAATCATTCCAGAAAACAATAAATCTTTAAAATCAAAATTAATCTTTTGTGGAATAAATAACAGCATATTTGCCTCTTCACTACTCATTCCTGTCAGCTTTACTTGACTTCCTATATAATAGGCAATGATTCCTGCAATAATAACTCCTCCACTGGTTCCTATAATTCCTGCAATACTTTTACTATTTACTCCTGCTATAATGACCATAGTCAATATGGTAATTCCAATAGATATGAAAATAGTAATAGGAATCGGATTTACTCCTTTTAAAATCATAGGAAGAAGTACTTTCAGAATTGCTAAAATGGTTAGCGTAAGAGTAATTACAGCTTTTATGCCCTTTTTTCTTCCTATTAATATAATAAGTAAAATAAAAATGATATATAAATAAATAATATAATGTTGTCTCATATACTCTGTAATAACTATATTCACATGATTATTTTCTTCCTCTACATCTATAATTACTTTATCTCCTACCTTTACAGGAATAGCAAAAGTAGAATTATCAGGAATGCTATGGTCAATTTCATAAATTTTCCCCTTATATTTTCCACTCATTACTTTTAATTTTACATATTGATATGCTTCCGTATATCCTTCTGATATTTTTACTTTTTGTATCTTACTACAATCTAAAATTACTGCATTCTCTGTAGAACTAGGAATTTCTTCATTGACATCTTGGGCATATATAAATTGAAAAGATAATATACAAATCATTAAAGCTAATAATATTTTCTTCATTAGTTTCCTCCATTTAAAGCTTTTTTTCCTAGTATACCATTTTTTCTATATAAAAACAAAAACTCCTAAGCTTTAGGAGTTTCAGACTAAAGACAAACTATTTTTTAGCAAAGTCATAAAAATTAGGAACATTTATTGAGAATTTGTGAAAATATAGAAACAATGAGAAAATGCTTAGCATTACACTGTTTGAGCATAGCGAGTTTGTAATGCTATTTTCGAAGGTTTCTATATATTTCCCAAATTTAAAAGTCAGTGACGTTTTTTTATGCCTTTGTCTAAAAACAAAAACTCCTAATTTCTAGGAGTTTCATGTTTTGAAGAACATTGGTGGTTGCTACACCCGCTACAACCACTGCAGCCTCCACCTGTTACTTCTCTTTTGATGCTTTTTATAAGGCAATAAATTCCAAGACCTATAATAGGGATTCCTATGATCCATGTCATATAATCATCTCCTTAAAATCCTAAAAGGATTCCCACTTGATATATAATAAACGATACAATCCATGCAATCAATGTAGTATAAACAATTGAAAATCCAGTCCATTTCCAAGAGTTTGTTTCTTTTTTAATTACTCCAATTACAGCTACGCAAGGAAGATACAATAAAGAGAATACCATAAAAGATATCGCACTCATACTTGTAAAGCCTGCAGCTTTTAGTGCTCCTGCCATACCCATAACATCTCCATCCATAGCTGCTTCTCCTACTGCTTCTCCAAGTCCATAAATTACTGCCATACTACTTACTACTACTTCTTTTGCTAATAACCCTGTAATTAAAGATATTCCAGCTTGCCACGATCCAAACCCTAATGGTTTAAAAAAAGGTGCCATGAATTGTCCAATACTAGCTCCTATACTTTGTTCCATGTCTACCATTCCTGTAAAATTAAATCCTAAAATAAACCAGATTAATATTGAAGCTGAGAAAATAACTGTACCTGCACGAAGAAGATATCCTTTTACCTTTTCTAATACGCTAATTCCTGTTCCTTTTAAGGTTGGGAATCTATATGGAGGAAGTTCCATTACAAAAGGAGTTTGTTCTCCTTTAAATATAGTCTTTTTAAATAATAATGCAGAGAAAATTGCAACAATAATTCCAAGCACATACAAAGCAAATACAATGGTACTTGTATGTTTAGGAAAGAAGATTCCAGCAAATAATATATAAATAGGTGCTCTTGCTCCACAAGACATAAAAGGTACGACCAATATAGATGCTAATCTATCTTTTTCATCTTCTAAGGTTCTTGTTCCCATTACTGCTGGAACTGAGCATCCAAATCCTATAAGCATAGGGATAAATGCTTTTCCACTCAAACCTATTTTTCTCATGGCTCTATCCATGATAAATGCAACTCTTGCCATATATCCACTATCTTCTAATATACAAATGGCAATAAATAAAAATGCAATTTGTGGTAAGAATGTGAGTACTGCTCCTACTCCACCTATAATTCCATCTACAACTAAAGAAATTAACCACGGTGCACTCCCTGCTGCTTCTAATGAAGCTCCTGCTGCTTCTCCTAATGCTCCAAAACTTCCATCAATCATATCCAAAAATATTTCTCCAACGTTAATAGAGAACCAAAAAACAAAATACATAAGTCCTGCAAATATAGGAAGTCCTAGCCATTTATTTGTAATCACTTTATCAATTTTATCAGAAGTGGTAAGATCTGTATCTTTAGGTTTTTTAATGCATTTTCCAATGATACTTGAAACATATTGATACCTTTGATCTGCAATTAAACTTTCATAATCATCTAAAAGTTCATTACCTGTTACAGCTAGTTCTTCTTGTGTTGAAACACTTGGCTTTAATTTTAATAAATCTAAAATCACTTCATCTTCTTCAATAACTTTTAAAGCTAGCCATCTTAGGTCATATTTAGAAATATTTATCTTTGCTTTTAGCATTTTTATTGTTTCTTCAATTTTATTTTCTAGATCTTTTCCATAGTCTACTTGATTTGGACTATACTTTATATTTTTAAGTGCAATAGCTACTGCTTTATCTAAAAGCTCTTTAAGTCCCTTCTTCTGTGTTGCTACAATAGGTACAACGGGTACTCCTAAACTTTCTGATAATTTTTCTATATTGATCTTATATCCTCTTTTCTCAGCCATATCCATCATATTAAGAGCTACTACTACAGGTTTTCCAAGCTCTATAAGCTGCATAGAAAGATATAAGTTTCTTTCTATGTTAGATGCATCCACAATGTTTATTACTACATCTGGACTTTCATCTACAATATAGTTTCTGGCAATCATTTCTTCTAATGAATAGGGAGATAAACTATATGTTCCAGGTAAGTCTACTGCAATCATATTATGATCTTTATGCTTTAGCTTTCCTTCTTTTTTCTCAACTGTAACCCCAGGCCAGTTTCCAACTGAATGCCTAGCTCCCGTCAAAGCATTAAATAACGTGGTCTTTCCACTATTAGGGTTTCCCGCTAAGGCAATAGTAATATTTTGGGCCATCCTTATCACTCCTTAACTTGAATATAAAAATCATTCTCAATCTCTGAACAAAAAAAATAATATTTTTACTCCATAATAATGTTTTTGGCATCTTCTTTTCGTAAGGTTAAATTATACCCTCTAACCTTTACTTCTATAGGATCTCCTAGGGGTGCTTTTTTTTCTACATATATTTCTGTACCCGCTACCACTCCCATATCCATAAGTCTTCTTTTCGTTGGACCTACTCCTAATATTTTTAGAATTTTTCCACTTTCCTTTGGCTTTAAGTCTTTTAATGTTTTATTCACATCTATACCTCCTTTACGCCATTTCAACCATAATCTGTTGGGTCACAACGCTTCCTAAAACTAATCTTGACCCTCTTACATTTACAATAAAAGCTCCGTTTGTATTATTAGAGATTACATTTAACTTCACCCCAGGAGTGAGTCCCATATCCTGAAGCTTTTTCTTTAGTTTTGGTCCCCAATTAATAGCATTTAGAATTACTTCTTGTCCTGGATTGGCCATAGATAAAGGCATAATCCTTCCTCCTTTTTTAATAACAATTATCATTTATTATATATAATCTCTTGTTTTTGACTTTGATTATCATTTACACTGGTATTATATTCTAATTCATATAAACTGTCAACTGCTTTTATTTTTACAATTTGTGCATATTCCATAATATACGATGCCCGTTCCTAAAATTTCAAACTTTTCTCGATCATATTTTATTTTTTCTTCATTTAATGGAATACTCTTTTTTTGTTTGCATTTTTTACATACTATAAAACAATAATTATTTTCAACAAGTTGAAAATACCTCATACCCTTGTAAAAATCATTACAATAAATTTTTTTTATAGCTATCAATTTTTCCAACGCTCTATAAACAGTTCTTTTACTTATTTTTTCATTTTTTTCATCAATTTTTTTTACAATTCCTTGAATATTAAAAATAGACAAAGGATTTTTTTTGAATATGTCATAAACAATTTTTTGCTTTATAGATAATCCTTCTAACGTGTTCATATTCGACCATACCTTTCATACCTTATAAACATTTTTTAATAAAGATCTCTACTAATTCTTGATCAAACTGAGTATTTTTTCCTTCTTGTAATCTTTCTATAGCTTCCTTTTTTGATAAAGATGTTTTATATGTTCTTTCTCCTGTCATAGCTTCATAAGCATCGCAAATACTAAGCATTCTCACTCTATAAGGAATCTGTTCCTTTAAAAGTCCAAAGGGATATCCCCCTCCATCTACTCTTTCATGATGATATAAAATATAAGGAAGAAGTTCTTTTGGCCCTTTCATTTTTTTAAAAATTTCATATCCCTTTATAGAATGACTTTTCATAATTTCATATTCTTTTTGTGTCAATTTATCCTTCTTTAAAAGAAGTTTATTTTCTATATGAATCTTTCCAACATCATGTACAATGCCAGCATGATAAATTTCTTCTATATCCGCCATAGAATCATTCATTTTCTCCGCAAACCTCTTGGCATACAAAGCTACTTGCAAGGAATGATTCTTCGTAATTTCATCTTTTTTTCCTAAAAGTTTTATGACTTTTTCTATTGTAAATATAGTATGAGTTTTTGTCGTCATCAGGTTTTTTGCATGCATATAGTATCAGGCTTTTACTCCTTTCTGTAATTGTCAACGATATTCATTATCAATAATATTACCATATTATTGTTTGTTTGTAAAATACTTTTAAGTATTGAAAATCTTCTATTGACAGAAACATATTTGGATTTTACAATATACTTGATAATAATTATCATTTAATTAAAGGAGTCTTATTATGCTTGATTTGAAAAATTCTAAAACAAAAATGATAGAAGAATTATATTTGAGTATACAACTTATGATTGGGCTTACAGGAGTAATCATTGTGAGTCATCTTGATAAAAGTATTTTTTCTGTACACACTAAATTTTTATTATGGATTTATTTATTGTATTCGATTACTTGTGTCACTCATTTCATTCGAAAAGTTTATTTTAAAAATATTTTATCTATTGATCCTAATATTTATCTTGCTTTTTTAGATGGTATATTTATTACATTATTTTTATATCTATCTCCCCAAAATTTTTATGCCATATTTCACTTTTTTTATATCTATATTGCTCTTGAAAGTATTCGTTTTTATGATAAAAGTTCTTCTATTTTTAGCACTTTTATTTCTATTTGCTATAGTTTGATTGTCGTCCTTGAGAATCCTCGTAATTTAATTTCATTTGAATTTTTAATTCACGTAGGTTCTTTTTATTTATTAAGCTATATTTTATCTTCCGTAATCCATGAAATTCATCAACTAGAAAATCAAGTACATTTTATGTTTGAAGAAATTAAAACAAAAAATAACATGTTAAAAGAAATAGCTTCTAGAGATTACCTTACTAAATTATATAATCATAAAAGTTTTTATGAATTTTTTCAAAAAATAATCAAAACTACTAAGATGAATCATACCCCCTTTTGTCTAACCATTATAGATATTGATGATTTTAAAAAAGTCAACGATACTTATGGCCATGTAGTTGGAGATATGATTTTAAAAGAAATATCCTTAATTATTCAAAGCAATACAAGGAAAACAGATATTGCCGCTAGATATGGAGGAGAAGAATTTGCTATATTATTTCCAAATACATCTATAAGAGAGTCTCAAAAAATATGTGAAAGAATTAGAAAGTCTATTGAAAATCACATATTTTTTATTCATAATCATAAAATTCAAATTACTATTAGTGGAGGATTAGGAAGTGCTATAATATCCTCTATATCTGCTAAAGGAGTATTTTTTATAGAATTTGTAGATAAACTTTTATATGAAGCAAAAAGATTTGGAAAAAACCAAATCAGATCTTCTTCTCAAATTATTTTCATAGAAGATTAAAAACTCCCATGTTCTTATAAGAACATGGGAGTTTTTAATTTATGTACAACACCTTTTACAATTTTTACAAATCTCTAATTTCTTGCTCAAATCACTTGTAGCTCTTTTGGCAAATATACAGGGCACATCTAAATTTTTAGATTCTCTTTTAATAATATTGACTAAATTATGTTCTATGAAATCATACAAAACAATAATCATATCAATATTACCTGGCAAATCCTTTTTTCTCATACCTTTTTTTCTTCCAGCCCAATGAATATAATCATGAATTCCTTGTTGACTTAATACTTCAGGAATATTTCCCAATCGATCTCCACCTACAATTAACGCAGTCACTTTTCCACTCTCCTTATTGATATTGATTATCATTATTATATACTAATGATAATTTTATGTCAATTCATATTTTATGGAAAATTTCTCATTGAAATTGAAGATGAATTTGTAGACAAAGTCATAAAAAACGTCACTCAATTTTTAAATTTGGAAAATATATAGAAACGATCGAAAATAGCATTACAAACTCGCTATGCTCAAACAGTGTAATGCTAAGCATTTTCTCACTTATTCTATATTTTCACAAATTCTCAATAATGGTTCCTAATTTTTATGACTTTGCTAAAATATAGTTTGTTAACAGTCTAACTTCCATTGAAACAGAAATTTTTAAGGAAAATATTTATAATGTTATAATATATTGTAAATAAAATGATAGATTATGTTATAATCAATGAAAAGACATAATTGTGAATAATTATGCAACTAAAAATAAAATGCTTGGAGGGATTCATATGATAAGTAAAGTAAATCAATTTACAAAAGAAGTAAAGGATGAGCTTATTTATTTAAGTGAGTACATAAGAAACAATCCAGAGCTAGGATATGAAGAACACAAAGCATGCAAAGCACATGTAGACCTATTAAAAAAACATGGCTTTGATGTAGTAGAAAATTATTTAGGAATATCTACTGCTTTTCGTGCAGAATTTGATAGTAAAAAAGAGGGTAGAGCAATAGCTTATCTTGCTGAATATGATGCTTTGCCTGGTATCGGCCATGGATGTGGTCATAATCTTTTAGGAACTACTAGTACAGGAGCAGGAATTGTACTTAGTAAAATGATAAAAGAAATCGGTGGAAAAGTAGTAGTATTTGGAACTCCTGCCGAAGAGACAAATGGTGCAAAGGTAGATATGGCTAATGCAAAAGCTTTCGATCCTATTCATGTAGCTATGATGGCTCATCCTGCTGATTTTCATTATAAAAGTGGCAGTTCTTTAGCTATGGAAGCTATTGAATTTACCTTTAAAGGCAAAACAGCTCATGCAGCTGCTTCTCCTGACAAAGGAATCAATGCATTAGATGCATGCATCAATACTTTTAACAATATTAATGCTTTAAGAGAACATATAAAAAGTGATGCAAGAGTTCATGGAATTATTAAAGAAGGTGGAAAAGCCGCTAATATCGTTCCAGACCTTGCCGTTGCTCAATTTTATGTTCGCGCTACTACCAAAACTTATTTAAAAGAGCTTATCGAAAAAGTAAAAAACTGTGCTAGAGGAGCATCTTTAGCTGCAGGTACTACTCTAGAAATTAGAAATTATGAAGCAAGCTACGACAACTTAGTAACTAATGAAGCTTTATCTAAAGCTTATACCAAAAGATTACAAGAAGTAGGTGTAACAGATATTCATGAACCTAAAGACAGCTATGGTTCATTAGATGCAGGAAATGTCAGTCATATATGCCCTACAATTCATCCATATTTTGGTATTTGCGAAACTGAGACTCCTGGTCACACTATAGAGCTTCAAGAAGCTACCAGTAAGCTTCTAGCTTTTAATAATATGGAGCAAACAATTGATGCTTTAGTTTTAACAGCAATAGATATTATCACAAATGATGATTTATATGAAAAAATCAAATTAGAATTTGACACTACACAAAAATAAACCGCCAAAGGGCGGTTTATTTTTATCCTATTAATATTTTTTTCTTCTAAAATATCCTCTTCCTATTAAAGCTACAAACCCTGCTCCTATGAGAATAGCAGGAAGTGCAACTCCATTACTTCCTCCATTTTTTGTTTCTTTTTTAGATTCTTTTTTCTCTATTTCATAAGCCTTGCCCGCAGTCTCCTGTCCTTTTTGTGCTTCTTTTTGTTGTTCTTGTTGCGGCTTCTCAGTTGATTTCTCTGATTTGTTTCCTACACTGCTTTTTGATGATTGTTGTGTTTCTTGATCTGTATTTTCTTTTACGGATCCCTTTTGGACAGATGTAGCTTCTTGTTTTACATTTTCTGTAGATGCTACAATATTTTTTTGTGCTGACTCTACATTTGTATTTTGTTGTATTTTGTTATCTACTTGATTTTGTGATTCTTTCGGTTCTTGTAATTTTTCTTGAGGATTCATTTCTTGTTTTGTTTCTTCTTTTTTTGGTTCTTCTTGTTTTACTTCCTCTTGTTTTATTTCTTCTTGTTTTGTTTTATTTTTACTAGAAGATGATGATGATTGTTGTTGCTGATTTTTAGAAGTATCCATTTTTATATCTTGATTTGTTGCATCTTTAAATATACTTTGGAATTTTTTCATTGTATCTTGATCTAGTGTAGAAAAACTTGCTGCAAGTTCATTGACCTTTACATTTCCACAAGTATGATGACAACATACTACTCCATATTCTACTGCATTGTTGATATAAATATCAGCAATTTTTTTCATTGTTTCTTCATCAGCTTTCCACATATCTCTTCTTGCAGCTTCCATTTGCCATCCTATAATAGATTGAATCACATAAGGATCTAACTCAGCTCTTACTTTATCATCTAATATAATAGTATCTACTACACTTTTCCATCCCCAATCATCAATTGCATCTAAAGTCGCATCCATTAAAAACATATTCCCTATCTGTTTTCCTATTTCTGCACTTCCTGCATAGCCTTCCTTTAACATTCCTTCAATCCATTTTGGATTTAAAATTCTTGTTCTTAATTCTGTAGAGATAAATTCAGATAAACTTTGCACTTTAGGATCTCCTGCTTTTCTTGTATTGATAATAAATGTTTTGATATCTTTTCCAGACGCAGCTTTGGCAGCTAGTCTTAATCCTCCTAAATATTGCGCCACATCATCATTGTCTAAAGTTCCCCATAAAGAATCTCTTATTTGAGTTACTGTATCTACATTTTTAAGAGCCTCTTTAAATATATCCTTTGCTTCTTTTCCATAAGCATCTTTTCCATAAATATAAGACATACGATTCATATAAGTGTCTACTAAATCATCTTGTGTTTCCCAAGCACTCGTAGTTTCTCCCAAAGTAGATACCCCTGTTCCATAGGTTCCTGGTGCATCTCCAAAAATTCTAGCTCCTGCTAATAATTCTGCTTCTTTTTCACTTACTCCTTTTTCTTTTAGTTGATTTAAAATTTGATCATAGTGTTTTTTAACATGATTTTGGTCATTACTTTCCTCTAATTTTGCTACTTCTCTAAAAGCTTGATCTAAAACTTCTATTGTATTTGAAAAAGTATCTCTAAATAATCCTGATATACTTACTACTACATCTACACGAGGTCTTCCCAATTCTTCTATAGGAGTAACTTTCACAGAGCTTACATTTCCTTTTTTATCCCATACAGGCTCTGTTCCTATCATTCTTAAAATCATTCCAACACTTTCTCCATTTGTTCTCATAGTTTCAATGGCCCATAATACAACACCTACTGAATCAGGATATTTCCCTGTTTCTTGTTTATATCTTTCTAAAAGATCATCAGCTGCTTTTTTTCCTGTTTCCCATGCTGCTTTATCAGGAATTTGTCTAGGATCAAAAGTTGCAAAATTGATTCCTGTAGGCATAGCATCTGGAACTCTTATAGGATCTTTAGATAAACCAGGCTCAATATATTCTCCATTCAATGCACGAATTAAATTGATAATTTCTTGACTTGCCATTCCTAAATTTTTCTCTATATTTTCTCTATCACTTTCTCTACTTGGATCATATGCAATGATAGAATCCACCATTTGATCAAACAAATCTCCCTTTGGTGATTCTCCTAATGTATGAAGTCCATAAGGCATCAGCTCTGTTGCTAGATCTTCTAAATATTCATGAAGATCCTCTGCTGCTTCGTAAAAGTTTGTTTCAAGATTGATATTGATTTCTTGATCAATATGATTATTTTTTACCATCTCTATAATTTGTTTTTGAAGCTCTAAAGCTCTTGCTTCATTATTATTTTTCATTTCATCTAAATAACTTACTACTAAATTTTGAAGTTGAACCAACTCTCCATAAAGCTCTGGTTGAACCATAGGAGGAGTCAAATGATCAATAATCACTGCATATCCTCTTCTTTTTGCTTGTGTTCCCTCTCCTGGATTGTTCATAATATAAGGGTTAATATTGATCATATTTCCAATTAATTGATCTGGCCAATCCTTTTCTCCTAATCCTACACTTTTCCCTGGCAACCATTCTAATGTACCATGAGTTCCTAAGTGAATCACTGCATCTGCTTTAAAGTCATTTTGAAGCCAAAAGTAAAAAGCAATATATTGATGTGTTGGAGGAAGCTCTGGCGAATGGGCAATTTTGTTTGGATCATCTCCCCATCCCCTCATTGGTTGAGGTCCTACAAATACATTTCCCATCTTCATTCCTGGAATAATCATCTTTCCATCTACAACCATTACATTTCCTGGAGCTGGTCCCCACTCTTTTTCTACTTGATCTTTTAAGGCTTGAGGAAGCTTTTCATACCATTTCATATACTCATCTACAGGGATTGTTAAAACATCTTCCTCTAATAGCTTTTCCATTTCTCCTGGTGCCCAACTACCTACGTTTCTTCCTTGTCTTTGAATCATCTCTTCTAAACTTTTTGCATCTGTATTTTGATCAATTGTATATCCATCTTCCTTTAATGCCCCTAACACATTAGATGCACTTTCTATTACATTTAAATAAGATGCTTTGATTCCATCTTTTCCTCCATCATGATTGTAATAAACCAAAGCTACTTTTTTATCTTCATTTTTTTTATTTCTTAAATTTGCCCAAGAAATGGCACGTCCACTAAGTCTTTCTATATTATAATCAACAGGTATTTGCTTTTTAATCGCTGCTCCTGTAATAGGATCTTTTTCTACTTCTTTTTTGCCTCCCATAAAAATAGGTTCAATTCTTCCATCTAGTTCAGGAAGTACTACTTGCCAATATAATTCTTTAGAAATACCAGCAGGATTTTTCTCCCAATCCTCTAAATCACTGCTGTATACAGGTGTAATCACTGGTATATTTAAATCTTTAAAAATTTCTACTGCTTTTTCAGGTTTTCCACTAATAAAATTAAATCCCATTGCTGCTATATATACATCTATATTTGGTTTATGCTCTTCCATATAAAACGTATTGATTAATTCTTCTCTTTTAGCATCTGTAAGGGTAAATATAACGTTGGCATTATTTTCTTCTAATTCTTTTAATAAAGCTTTATGCATCTCTATATCTTCATTTTTAAAATAACTATTGTAAGTACTTACTCCAATCCATGGTCCATCTTTTTCATGATTGCTTGTTTGATACCAAGTCTTATATGCTTTTAAATCCTCAAATATTCCTGGCATAGATGGCTCTGTTGTAATACTTTGTTTTATTTTTTCAATCAATGCGGCATCGGCAGTTCCATTGAGTTGATTCATAATCGCATCATATAAATCATCTGCTGTCACACCATTTTGATTTTTTAATGATCTATAAGCTGCATCTATGATCATAGCTGTTTTTTGTGGATCATCCTTATCATAAACAGAATTTGTTACAGTCTTTAAAAAGTTATCTGAGTTTTCAAAGGAAAAAATCATATCTTTCCAATTCTTTTCATAAACTGCATCTACTACACTTTCTTTTATCATTCCATTTAGCAAAGAAATATTTTCTGCATTTTCAGATCCATATACAGTATTTTGTACTGTATGATGAATATCATTTGTAATCATTCCCATATTTTGTGGATCATTTTGAAAAACTTCTTGAATAGTTTTATAAAAATGATCTACATCAAATGAAATATTTTCTGCATCTGGGTGATAAATGAACCGCTCCGGCATAGTTACTGTTTTGATAGATTCATTTACTTCCATTCCTCCTAGCTTTCCTAAGAAAAGAAGGAGTCTTTTCATATTCTTTACTCCACCCTTTACAAAATAATCTTTTAATTCTTCATCTTTAGTATAATCTAACGAAGGATAATCTTTGCTAAAATCACTACTTCTTGTAATGTAAATATGGCAAGACTGTGGAGCATCTTTAATCATAGGTCCTAAATTATCAATTCCTTGGGAACCTACCATCTCCAATAGTACAATATTTGTATCCTTTAACTCATCTTTTACTTTTTCTATATCTACATCTTTACTAAAAATCTTTAAATCTAGTGGATACTTATCTTTAATTTCTCCATAAGCTTGAGCAATAGGCGCCACATTAGTATCACTTACAAAAATCAAAACTTTTGTAGTCCCTTGTGCATTTGCAAAAGACATATTCATTCCTAAAATCATAGTAAATAAGATCATAAAGATCATAAAAGATTGATAATACCTTTTCATTTTCTTCCCACCTTTATTTTTTTACTTCTCCTTCAATCAAAATCAATTTTCCTGTTTTAGGATCTTGAAATACAGTTCCCATTTCATTAAATCCTTCTCCTGAGCCCTCTTCAAAATCAGGAACTTCTTTTAATTCTTTTCCTTTATCCACCTCCATAATTTGTTGAAGTCTTTGTTGCATTTTTTGTCTTTCTTCTGGTGTCTTTTCCTTAAAAATAACACTTTGAAGGTTCCAAGAAACAACTAAAGCTACCATAAGTCCACAACAAAATACCATCATTACATCCATCAGATTGGCCATACCTGCTAGTGGATCAGTTTCCTCCTCTTCTAACATTCTTCTTTTCTGTCTCCTGATCAATTTCTTCCCCTCCATCAATAAGTTCTAATAACACTTCCATGCGATTTAAATCCTTTTGATACCATCTTTTTCTTACTTTGGATATAATAGATGCTAATGCACCAGCGGCTACTCCTACTACAGTAGTATCAAAGGCAATAATCATAGATTCAGAAAGTCCTGCCACATCCCCTTGTCCAAGCTGCCCAAGTCCCGGTCCTAATGGTATCAATGTTCCCATCAGTCCCAATACAGGACCAAGCTTTGTAATTAAATCTGTTTTGTCTAATATTTTTTTTATTCTAGATTCTTCTTGATCCAAAATATCTATAGCCAACGCTTTTTTAGAGCTTACATCTATATCCTTTTTTTCAATATAATCAAGCAATACATTTTTTTGTCTTTTAGGCAATCCGCTTTTTTCTACTACTTGACATAAATTATTCTTTTTCCAAACTTCATCTTGTACCTGGCAAAATACTTCCATTAACTCATTTTTTTTGTTTTCTTTTCGTTTTTGCCACTCAGCAATAAAATTACCAAACTCCATAAAAATAAATAAAACCATCAAAAGCAAAAAAACGATTACAGGTATTAAAAAGCTTTGAGCAATGGCATGTAATATAGTAGTTAGTGACTTAGAACCTACAATGTTCAACTTTGTATCCTCCTTTAATTTTTTATTTTATATTGAATGAATCCAATACTAGTTACCCCAGTCATTCCAACAAATACTGCTTTTAATATTTTTAATGAATCCACTTTAATTGGAGAAAAACCCATTTTTGCAGCACTTACATAATTAGGAATAAACAATCCTAAAAGCAATGTAAAAATTCCAAAGAAAATCAATATGCTATTGAATATACTTGATGGATTTATATTGAGACAATCTATCATCCACTTCATTCCAAACCCAACTAAAAGTATAAATACAAAAAACAAAATAGCTGTAATCATTTCTAGTAGATGATCTGTTCTTTTTAACTGTCCTTTTGTAAGCATGACACTAATAGACATGGCCAACAGACAAAAAGGACAAGGTAGATAAGCAAGTATTTTATGACCCATACTTTCCTTTTGTGAAGATGAATGATGAAGTCCTAAATAAATTAAAAATACAGACAGCATCATAGAACCCACAA
The DNA here is from genome assembly GCF_001282725.1 of Inediibacterium massiliense. Taxonomy (NCBI): domain Bacteria; kingdom Bacillati; phylum Bacillota; class Clostridia; order Peptostreptococcales; family Thermotaleaceae; genus Inediibacterium; species Inediibacterium massiliense. The sequence goes on from NZ_LN876583.1 coordinate 192,629, forward strand.
AGGTATAACGATCAATAAAATGAGCAATATATTTCATATGGCTGGTTAGAAAAATACTTAAAAAATACAAAACCAATGAAAATAAAAAGCTAATCAAAGCCATATACCTTTTATTTGTAGAAGATACTCCTAAAATCATTCCTGTTTTTACGCTCAATACAAATAAAGCAAACATCATAGTAAAAATTGCAGTCCACAATCATATCACCTCCTTTTTGTTGGAAATTTCTAATAAAAAAACCTCTCAAAAAGAGAGGTTACACACAAAATAATATGAACTTTTTAAAGTCATTTCTATGTACACCCCCCTATGACCCGTAGGATTTATGTGCTCGTCATAACAGGCAGGTCTTCTGGCTTATGGTCATTATCTTTTGCCTTCCTTCCCAGTTTCCTAGTGGATATAAGCTAAGACTACCATTTTACAGCGGCGGGACCGCGCAGGATTTTCACCTGCTTCCCTTTTCATCTATATTTCTATAGACACCTATCGACATATATTGATTTTGTACGACTACATTATAGCATATGCCATTGTATTTTTCCATAAATAATTAAAAAAAATATAATTTTCCATTTTATATAAAATGAAAAATCATATTTTTTTAGCAAATTGAATAAAATCTTCTATAAAAGAATTTTTCTCATTTTTTCTCCAAATAAAATAAAAAGCTCTTTTCATCATAAATTCTTTCATCTCTATAACCTTTAGACTTCCTTCTTTTACTTCTTCTTTGATAGCTTCTCTTGATAAAAATGTATACCCAAGATTCCATTTCACTAAAGACTTAATGGCTGTAATATCTCCTATTTCCATAAAAATATTGTAATCATATCCTTTTTCCTTTAAATCATTTTCTATAATAGCTCTTGTTCCTGACCCTTTTTCTCTAATGATTAAATTTTCTTTTAATAAATCCTCTATCTTTATTTCTCTTTTTTTACATAAGGGATGATCACTTGAAAATACAGGAACCAACTCATCTTCTTTAAACAAAATAGAATCATATTTCTCTTTTTTAAAATTCCCTTCCACTAATGTAAGATCAAATTTTCCTTCATCCAATCTATTTAATATATGCTCTGTATTCGATACCTCTAAAATTACTTCATGATTTGGAAAACTTATTTTGTATTTTCCTAATAAATCTGGAATAATATAAGACCCTATTGTTTTTGTAGCTCCTAATCTATATCTTTTGATAATACTACTTTGATTGTTTAAAGTTCGAATAAATTTTCTTTCCATAGTCAATATTTGATCAATATGTTCATATAAAAGCTTACCTTCTTCTGTTAAAAATATCTGTCTCCCATTCCTTTGAATGAGAGTTACTCCATACAGATCTTCTAAATACTTTATATGTTGAGTAACTGCTGGCTGGGTAATATTTAACTTTTGTGCGGTCTTTGTATAGCTTTTTAGCTTTGCCAATGTATAAAAAGTAATTTGTCTAGTACACATGCTATTGATCTCCTTTTTTGATCTCAAACCAAAATTCAACTCCATCTTTCTTATTCTCTACTCCAAAAGAACTTTTATGGAGCTTTAAAATTCCTTTTACGATAGAAAGTCCTAATCCCGTTCCTCCTAACTCTCTCGTCCTTGCTTTATCTATTTTATAAAAACTATCCCATATTTTATCCATTTCTTCTTTGGGAATAAAATCTCCTGTATTATATATTCCAATTCTTATAGTCTCCTTCTTTTCTTCAAGAGAAATGACTAGCTTTCTTTCCTTTCCTATATGATGAATTCCATTGTTTATAAAATTTAAAATCACTTGTTCTAACTTATATGGATCTCCTATTGCAATCCAGCTATTTCCATTTTTTTGAATCTGCCCTTTTATATTCTTCTCCATGAATACATAATTGTATTTTTGATAAATCTTTTGTATCAGTTCTTCTATAGAAAAAGGTTCTACTTGTAATTTTATATTTTCCGAATCTAGTTTAGAAAGTTCCAACAAATCCTTTACTAGTTGATCCATTTGATCTGTCTCATCTATAATCACATGGCAATAAAATTTTTTACTTTTTTCATCTTGTACTATATTTTCTAAAAGCCCCTCTGCATATCCTTTAATGAGTGCAATAGGACTTTTCAATTCATGGGAAACATTTGCAATAAATTCTTTTCTTAACTCTTCCATTCTTTTTCTTTTTTCTATATCTTTTTTTAATTGTTCATTTGAAATATTTAATGCTTTTATAGTTTCATTCAATTGATGAGATAAAGAATTCATAGTATTTCCAAGTTGTCCTATTTCATCTTTTCTGTTTCCTTCATATTTTGTATCAAATTTTAACTTTGCCAAATCCTTTGCTACTTCATTTAAAGCTACAATAGGCTTTGTAAATTTCTTTGCATACCAAAATGCCATAAAAGTCCCAAGCATTAAAGAGAATATACCTATATAAATATAAAATTCTTTTGCAACCATCACACTTTCCTGTATAGATGCAATAGAGCTTTGCAAAATAATGATTTTATCATCTATGGGAGCTGCAAATACTAAAAATTTGACCTTCCATTTAGGATGTTCAAAGGTTTCCATTACTTTTTCTCCCTGCAAAACCCTTTTGAATACTTCTTGACTTAACATAACTCCCATCTTTCCTTTTCCATGCCCATAAAATGAATCATTAGAAGATATAATGACAACATTTCCTCCTAAAACATTTTCTATTTTTCCTATAGTATCATTCAAATTTTGTGGATTTTCTTTATATGTATTTTCAATTTCTTTTTCATATTGAATTAAATTTTCTTTTTTTCTTTGCAAATAATATTCTTCAATATATTTTGTATGAAAAATCCATGATATGGTCACAATCATCAAAATAAATATCATAATTCCTACGAATAGCTTCATACCTATGGAATTTCTCATTTCTTCACCTCAAATCGGTAGCCCACTCCTCGAACAGTTTGAATCCAACTATTTTTTTCCTTTAACTTCATTCTCAATCTCTTGATATGTGTATCTACAGTTCTTAAATCCCCATAATAATCATATCCCCATACTTGATCTAACAATTGTTCTCTTGAGAGAGCTTTTCCTTCATATTTTGCTAAAAAGTAAAGGAGTTCATATTCCTTTGGCGTTATATCTATTTCTTTTTCATTGATAAACACTTTGTGGGCACTATGATCAATCTTCATATCTCTTATCTGTATCAATTCTTCTTCTTTTTGTATTCTTTTTAAGAGAGCTTTTATTCTAGCTAATAATATTTTTAAAGAAAATGGCTTTGTAATATATTCATCTGCTCCTAACTCAAAACCAAACAATTGATCAGATTCTTCACTTCTAGCTGTAAGCATTACAATAGGAACTTTAGATACTTCTCTTAATTCTTTACAAACTGTCCACCCATCATATTTAGGCATCATAATATCCAAAATAACCAAATCAATTGCCTCATCAAATAAGTTTAGCGCTTCTTTCCCATCTTCTGCTTCTACAATCAAGAAGCCTTCTTTTGTTAAATAATCCTTGATCAGTCTTCTCATTCTGCTTTCATCTTCTACCACAAGAATTTTGGCCATTGCTTCACCTCCTATTTTATTATACCCAAAAAAACTAAGGTCTGATTTATCAGACCTTACATATTGTTTAAAATTATCTTTTAGAAAAGTCATACAAATAAGGAACATTTAACATCCTCTTCCTTGTCCATTTCCTTTGCCTTGCCCTTTTCCAAATCCTAACCCTAATCTTTCATGTTGATCTCTATTTTCTCCAGGAGTTGTACATTCTTTCATTCTCTCTTCAATAACTTTTTTATACTGATCTCCTTCTTCTTTTGTAATCTCTCCATTCTTTACAAGTTCATCAATATGAGCATTTTTTTGAGTCATTCTTTCTTCTACAGATAAATTACTCCATCTCATACCTACCTTATTTTGACTTACTGGCTCCTCTGCTGCAAAAGCCCCCATACTAGATCCTATCACTAACATTCCTAATACCAAACCAATCATTCTTTTTTTCATAAACTTCATCTCCTCTCTTTGATAAGTTTATTATATCTATAGATTGTGGCATCTTTGTGACAATTCATAGTCTTTTATGTGATCATTCTATATTTTTATATATTCTATCTTCTACCTTACTAGCTATAATTTCATTTTTCCCCTTTAACTTTTCTAGGTAACTTTTCATATCTTTATACTCTAAAAATTCTCCTATCAATATGACTTCTAGCATATTTCTCACTTGATGAATCCTTTCATCTATCTCATACTCTTCCTCTTTGCTCTTATGAAAATACATAAGTACTGCACTTAAACTATCTATGACTCTTCCTTCGTCAAAATTTTTATTTAAACTCTCTTTTAAAATACCTATTTCTTCTTTTGGTAAAGATTCATTTTGAATAATATTTTTGATAAGCTTCTTTGTATATCCAATCATACAATGTCTTCCTTCACATATGCCACATTCTTTTTCCCCAAGACAAATTTTTTCTAAACTTTCTTGTATATTGTGGGTATGATCATAAAGAGTAATAGCTGCTTCTTTAAAAACAGATAAAATTCCTTCTTTTTTTGATTTTATCATAGGTTTTACTACAATATAGATACAGACTCCTATTACAATAAAAAATATACTTACACTGACAGAATTGATATAAGATTTAGGAAGAGTATGATATAATTTCGTCACTCCAAAGATCATAAATATACTAGCAGAACATATTTTAATGAAAATTTCTGGAATCTTATCTCCAATTTGACTGCCTATTAAAATAGCAAGTCCACTCGTAAGAATCATTCCTGATACAGTTCCTAATAATACAAATATAGGATGTGAAGAATCTACTGCCAATGTAATGGCACTTAACTGAGTTTTATCTCCAAGTTCTCCTATAAAAAATGCGACTGCGACTGTCAAAATAGGTCCTATATTCTTTTTTTGCTCCTCCTCTTCTTCTTCCTCATCTTCTTTTAGTGTCCAAAAAGCAAAGCCCACAAATAAAATTCCTGCTGCAATCTGCATTTTATCTAAAGGAATCAAATTGGAAAGATAATTTCCTAAAGCTACAGCTATTCCATGATTTAGAAACGAACCTATAAAAACACCTATCAGCACTTCATATACTCTAAATTTAGTAGCAAAAGTCATGGCAAGGATTTGAGTTTTATCTCCCATTTCTGCCATAAAAATAAGAAATAATGATTTTACAAATGATGTAAGCATTTTGGTCCTCCTTTTTACATTTATATTTCTTTGTACAAAATATCAAAAGCGAGACTCATAGCTTAATAAAGCTATTTAAATAAATAGCTTTATTAAGCTAAAAGTCTCGCCCCTTTTTAAAAAAAGTAAATAGAACCAGGTATTTTCACCAGTATGTTGATTCGTATTTGCAAAAAAATTTTGCGGCTACTCCCTTTTTCACTTAAAAGTCATTTAAAAATATATCATATATTATTATAAATCACAAGTCCTGTAATTATTCAAATTTAAAATATTACTATCTTTCTTATCTATACCTTTTATACCTTTATTTCCTGTTCGTATAAATTCTTTATCATGAGCATATACTATTTATGAATCCTTAAAAGGAGGTCTCACTTATGAAAGCAAATAATAGTATTGGATGTAATGTAACAGAATGTAAATATCATGCAAAGTCAGTTCCTCAGTGTAGTCTAGATCATATAGAAGTTGTCAAACATGAAACCAATGCGACTACAGTAGAATGCACAGATTGTGGAAGTTTTGAAAGAGCATAATAATCATCCACCAGCTTAGCTGGTGGTATTTCTTCAGCCCTATAAGGGCCGGTTATGTGCTTGCGCCTTAAGGCGCTTTTGGTTTCGCCAGCTGCAAAACCCTTTACTTGCTACCCTTAAAAGGGTCCATATATTCTTTTATACTTATTTGATCAGATATCATATCTTCATGCAATTGTTCCTTTATATATTGTTCTATTGCTTTTTTATTACGTCCAACTGTACTTACGTAATATCCTCTGCACCAAAAATGTCTGTTCCCATATTTATATTTCAAATTTGAATATTTCTCAAATATCATTAAACTACTCTTACCTTTTAAAAATCCCATAAAACTTGAAATACTCATCTTTGGTGGTATTGATACCAACATATGTATGTGATCTGGGCAAGCATTTGCCTCTATTATTTGTACACTCTTCCAGTCACATAACTGCCTTAAAATCTTTCCTATTTCTGTTTTCTTTTCTCCATATATTTCTTTTCTTCTAAATTTTGGTGCAAATACTATATGATATTTGCAATCCCATTTCGTATGTGATAAACTACTCTCGTCCACTGTGACGACCTCCTTTTGTTTCTTAGATTTGGCTGACGAAACCTTTTCTATTTTAACAAAAGGAGGTCTTTTATTACATACTCATCGCTAAAAGCTCTTTGGAACCACCCGCATAGCAGGTGGTTTTCTTTATACAATAAAAAGCCTGATTTTCAGGCTTTTTTTAATATATATTTTATATGATCTATATTCTTTCTCATATGATCTAAATTTCTTTCTTCCTTTTTTATATCTATAAAGAAGGTTTTTTTTATTTTTACAGGAGAATCACTAAATATATAGACAACATCTCCTAATAAAACAGCATCTTCTATGCTATGAGTAACAAATACAATAGTTTTTATATCTGTATGAACTAAATGTAGAAATATTTTCATCATTTCGTTTTTTGTTTTGATATCTAATCCTGTAAAAGGCTCATCCATAAGAAGTAAATCAGAAGGATATGCAAATGCTCTTGCCATGGAGACTCTATGTTTCATCCCTGTACTTAAATCTTTTGGATAATAATTTTCAAAACCTTCTAACCCGACTTTCTTTATATATTCCTTTGCTATTTTTTCTCTTTCTTCCTTTTTATAAACTTTTTTTAAAACAAACTCAATATTTTTTTGTACACTTTTCCAAGGCAATAATCTAGGTTCTTGAAAAAGATAAGAAATGGATAAATCATCTAAACCTATAATCTTTCCTTTATCAAAGGGAATGACTTTACTGAGTATATTGAGTAGAGTTGTTTTTCCACATCCTGATGGACCTAAAATACAAGTTGTTTTCTTCTTGGGTATACTCATATGAAAATTTTCATAAATAGATAGATTTTTATAACTTTTATATAAGTTTTCTAGATTGATATTCATCTATATTCTCCATCTCATTATTTTCCTTTGTAAAGATTTCAATATTTTTTCAAATAAAAAACTTAAACCAATGGCAATGAGGGTCCATGCAAAAACTAAATTTGTTTCTATATAAACCTTTGAATTATAAAGACTTGTCCCTATTCCAGCTTTCGGCTGACTTAATACTTCTGCTGCAATAACAGCCTTAAATCCGATCCCTATAGCATTTGAAAGTCCAGCCATAAAAAAAGATGCAATAGAAGGTAAATAAATTTCTGTAAATAAATCTATAAGATTTACTTCATAGATAGATGCCATTTGTATTAAATTTTGGTCTACATTTTTTATTCCTTCTGAAACATTTACACATATAATAGGAAAAGCTACTAAAAAACTTACAAAAACAGGAACATTCTCTGTATGTATCCAAATCAATGCTAAAATAATAATAGACATAATAGGGGTAGACTGAATCATTGCTAAAGGAGGCTCTAACATTTTTTCCATAAAAGGATACATTCCTATACAAAATCCTACTCCCAAACCTAATATAGCAGAAATTAAAATTCCAATACCACCTCTTTTGATGGTATAAAAAACTATTTTGATAAAGTCCTTTGATTGTAAAATATTCAAAAGGCTTTTATATGTATTTTCTGGAGAAGGTAAAATCAATTCATTTCCAATTTTAAGTGTAATAATTTTCCATATCCATATCAATAATACAATAGATAAAATAGTTGGATACTTATCTTTCATAGTAAAAATTTTCATCCGGAAGTTTTCCTCCCACATCTTTTGGTGAAAAATCATATAATATTTTTAAATAATTATTTACAGAATCCTTGCAGGCTTTTGCATCATCAAATTCAATATTACATCTTGGAATAGCTACCTCTGCCATTTTGGCATTTATTCCAACTCCATGCTTTTCAGTCAAAATACCTGCTTGTTCATGATTTGTATTTACCCAATCTATAGATTGTTTATATTCTTTTAAAAATGCATCTACTACTTCCTTATGTTCTTTTGCAAATTCTTCTCTCACTACTATACAGCCTTGAGCAATATATGTTTTAGGATTGACCTTTTTCCATTCTTCTTGTAAATCCATAGCCACTTTTAAATCTTTATTTTTCATTTGAACCATGGTTACAAAAGGTTCAGGTAAAACTGCCAAATTCACTTTTCCTGCCGCCATCCCTTGAGCTAATTCTAATTGAGAAAAAGTATAATCTATTTTTACATCTTCTTCACTTAATCCATTCTCTTTTAAAAGATATCTAAAAATCACATCTGGATTAGAACCTTTTCCAATAGAATAAATAGTTTTGCCCTTTAAATCACTCCAATCTTTCATTTCTTCATTCCCTACTACATATAAAACTCCCTTTGTATTCATAGCGGCTATCTTATATCCTGCTTTTTTATTATAAAGCTTTGCAGCTACATTTGTAGGAAGTGCAGCAAAATCTACCTCCTTTGATAAAATCTTTGCAACCATTTGATCAGGAGTTTCTATGACCTCATAAGATGTATTTATATTTTTCCCTAAAGAAGGATTTGCTTCAAACATTTGAATCATTCCTATAGAAGTAGGTCCTTTTAATCCTACAACTTTTACAGTAATTTCTTTTTCTTCTGTGCTACATGCAGACATAGTAAAAATAATCATAAAGCTTAAAACTAAAGATAAAAATTTTCTCACTGTTATTCCCCTCTTTCTTCATTATATTATCAGTATAACATAGCCTATAATATTATATATAAGTTTATACACTCAGACTGTTGAGAAAGTATATTATAGCAAAGTCATAGAAATTAGGAACAATTATTAAGAAGATGTTTTTTTATGAATTTATCTATAAACTCTATGTATAAGTTTATTCAATCTATGTCATCCTATAAAATAAAGATTATATTCTACTAAACTTAAAAGGGAGTGGTATTTTGTATATTGTTTATCATGATGTAGGTGGAGCACATTCTACTATTGTAGCCGCGGCTATTCATTTAAATCAACTACCCTTAGATTATATTCCAGATAAAAATGAACTTCTTGCACTTCCGTTATTTGATAAAATACAAAAAAAAGATATAGCAAGACTGATTTATCATGGAAAAGATGAATATGGTCATTCTATCTATACCATTGGGAGAAAAAATTCTGCTCATCTTGTAGTCAATGCTATTGAAACGGTATTTCAGATGTTGAACTTTCCTCAAAATGAAATTTTATGTGTAGACACATCTCCTGCTGTAAACAACTTGATGCGAATAGGAGGAGGCAGTTCTAGAAAATTTGGACTTGTATCCTTTGGAAGACCTATTGTCACTTATGGAACTTTAAAAGCTTATTCAAATATTTCTGAAATTGTAAAAAAAACAAAAAGAAAAATAGTACCATAGATGAAGTACTATTTCATAAATTTAATAATTGTTTGTAATACCTTATCTACCTCTTCTTTGCTAATCATATCCTGATCACCTAATAAGCAATCTTTTGCATGCTCTTGTAATATAATAAGGCCTACTTTATGAATAGAAGCTCTAATAGCTGCAATTTGAAGAAGAACATCATTACAACTTTTTGTATCTTCCTCAATCATTTTTTCTACTCCAGCTATATGTCCCTTTATGGTTCTTAATCTATTAATTAAATCCTTTTTTGAATCCATATCTATATCCTCCGTTCAAATTCTTTTCATATTATTGTACCACATTTTATTCATTTATATAATTTCCTAAAAAATAAGAAAAAATTATAAAAATAGTGTCACTTTTATACTCTCATCAATATGATATATTAAGAGCGCAATCATTGTTCTTTAAAAGGGGGATATAAACATATGGAACAAAATAAACAATGTTTATTTGGCTGTGGGAATGACATCTGGATTTGGATCATTGTAATATTTTTCATATTTTGTATTTGCGATGGTGGCTTTCCATTCTTTGGACTTGGAGACAGATAAAATCATGTATGAGCCATCCTAAAAAATCCTTTGTCTTTTATGCAAAGGATTTTTTACTCTTTAAGAAGTTATATACATGAATAAATTTTGGATAGCTTTAGAAAGTTAGCTTTTCATCAACTTTTAAGCAACGGAAATTCTGAATAAAATGAAAGAATTTCGCTTAAGCCATGAGCAATTCCGAGAGGAATATGCGAATTTTTTTAGGCACAGATGTCCTATAAATTTCATAGACTATAGTATACAAAAGAAAAATAAAATATTAAATTTTTAAAGGAGGTATATATGATGGCTAATGCACAACAATATGGATATGGTTGTGGATATGATAGCAGTTTATTATTTTTCTTCTTACTTCTAGTTATTTTATTCTGTGGTGGCTGGGGATATGGTTATTAGTAGTAATTTTTTCTTTCTTAAAAAGAGAATTGGGCATTCACCCAGTTCTTTTTTTTAAGGAATAAATTCTATGCATAAAATAGCTATTGTACAAATATATTATTAGTACAATGTCAACGTAGCGAGGTGATTCATTTATGTTAAAAATTCTTATTCTCAAAAGACGAACTCTATATATTGCACTTGTTCTCCTGATCATATTACTGATTGGAATTGTTTTTTTTACACTCTCAGGTTCAGATGAAACTTTTTTAGATTCAGAAAGAGTAAAATACAATTATAAAAAGGTATCTTTTGAACAAGCAAAAATACTTTTAGAAAAAAATCCAGATACAATTGTATTTGATATTCGCGATGAAGATGAATATTTAGAGGGACATCTCCCTAATGCTACACAACTTACTTATAAAGAACTTAAAAAAAAATTAGACTATTATAATCCAGACAATATTTACATGATCTACGGAGAAAGTGATAAAAAAAGTGAAAAGGCTGCAGAAGTTATGGCTAATAATGGTTTCTCAAAGATTTATATGCTCAATGGAGGCATGCAAGATTGGCCATATGAAATTGAATAATATAAAAATCGCATGTTCCTTATAAGAACATGCGATTTTTATATTGAAATTTATTGAGGAGGTATTGTTTTATTAGGTGGAACAACTGCATTTCCTGTTTTGGCATCAATATGCAATATCCAGTACCCATAATCTCCCTTTTCTGCTTTCTTATCTTCTAGAGAATGCCAGTAAACAAATCCTGTTTTTCCTTCGTAGGGCTGTTCATTTTTTATAAATCTTCCTGGAACGCCATATAAATAGTAAGCCACTTCTCCTTTTTCATTTTTCATAATTCCAAAAATATAATGTTTATATTTATAAATTGAAGGAGGACATGCTGACGTATAAGGTGTATAAGGTATATAAGTATACATATAATTGGTATATCCATAAAAAGGAAGGAAATTTCTATATAACGTTTGTTGACTACAATCAATTTTCCACCATGTGCAGTTTTTCATATTCTTTTCAAAAGGCTCTACAATTGGATAATACTTCAATATGTTTTCTACATATCCACTCACCATTTTAAAATACTGTTGATAATACTCATAAGGATTTTTACAATCATAAGCTTTCATAGCATTAGATTCCTGAGCATACTCATTTTCTTCATATCTCCTAAACCCATTGATAATTCTTTGGTGGTAACTATACTCCTCAACCTTTTGTTTGTTCTCTTTATCATTATCTTGTGTATTTCTCATAATTTTTTCTTCCATTTCTTCTTTTTCTTCTTCCTGTAAATCTTTTGGATAGTCTTTGTTTTGAACTTCCTCTTTTTCTATCTCTTCACTCTCTTTATAGATTTCTTGATTTTGCTCTATTTTGATATCTTCCTTCTCTACTGTATCTTTCTTCTCTTCAATATCTTTCTTCTCTTCCTCAACCTCTTTTTGTTCTGTATCTTGCTTATAAAGATCTTCTTCTTTCGTTTCCACTTTTTCCTCTTTTACTATTGTTTCCTCTTTTACTTTATCTATACTTTGAGTGGCAGGAGTCTTTTCTAGATCAGAAGATTTTTTTTGATTCTCTTCTACAACATGTTTAAAAGCTACTTTCTTTTTATCTATAAATCCTACTAAAGGGGTAGCTACTTCTTTTTCTATTTCTCTTGGCTTTGCCATAATTGCAATAACATTAAAATCCGTAATAGAATGACCTTTTCCATCTACATTGTCAGGATCAAACTTCCAACTTAGTTCTCCCTTTCCATCTTGATCCATCATAAATGTTCCATTTTCTATACAAATATGATTCTTCGTTCCAATTAAGTATCCTTTATACATATACTCTGCATCCTCAAAGTATTTCATATTCTCGATATAATGATTAAGTACTCCTTTTCCATTTCTAGTTTCGATCTTTGTATATCCCTTTGGCATTTTTCCTTCTTTATTTTGGAATCCTTTATCTTCATGATCTAGTATAATAAAGTATCTTCTATACTGTTTCCTGTCCATATTCACCATCCTCTCTTTTATCACTTACTATTAATATATGTACCAACTAGTAAATAAGTTCTTTTTTCGCAAAAAAAATAAGCCTTTAAAGGCTTATGTATTCATATACTACATCTGATAGTTTTCCAAATTCTTCTATACTCAATGTCTCTCCTCTACGATTTTCCTCTATATCACTTTTTTGTAAAATTTCCTTAAGTATCTCTTTTTCTAAACCAAGTCCACTATTAGACAATGCATTTAATATGGTTTTTCTCCTCTTTCCAAAAGCTGCTCTCACCACTCTAAATAATAACTTTTCACTTTTTACAACTACCTTTGGTTTTTCTAATACATCTAAACGAATTACTGTAGATTCTACATTAGGTTGAGGAATAAATACAGATCTAGGAACCTTTGTAATAATTTTAGGATTACAATAATACTGAACGGCTACAGATAAAGCTCCATAATCTTTTGTATTTGGGTTTGCTTGCATTCTATCTGCAACCTCTTTTTGAATCATTACAACCATATTTTGAATGGGTACTTTTTCTTCTAAAAATTTCATGATAATAGGAGTCGTTACATAATAGGGAAGATTGGCTATGACTTTTACAGATCTCTTTTCACATTTTTCCCCAATCAATTGATGTAAATCTATTTTTAGAATATCTCCATTGACTACCTCTACATTATGACAAGCACTTAGAGTTTCTCCTAAAATTGGAATCAGTTTTTTATCAATTTCTACTGCAATGACTTTTGAAGCTCTTTCTGATAATGCTTGAGTAAGTGTTCCTATTCCAGGTCCCACCTCAATGACTGCATCCTCTTTTCCTACATCTGCTCCATCTACTATTTTTGTCAATATATTTTCATCAATTAAAAAATTTTGTCCTAAGCTTTTTGAAAATTTAAATCCATATTTACTCACAATCTCTTTTGTTTTATAAACAGAAACTAATTTTTCCATAAAACTCTCCTATCTAAAGCTTTTTTAGAGCTTCTTCAAATTCATCTCTTGTAATTGCGTAATTATTTAATCGACTTAGAAACTGTTTTGCATTGGCATAACCAATTCCTAATATTTTTCCTATTTTATCTCTTCTTTCACTTGCTTGATTAGATCCAATAAGATCATTACGAATCAAATCAATTTGTTTAAATTCATTTCTCTTTTCTTCACTTTTAGACCGAACTTTACTTAAAGCTTCAATAATGCTTTCAGCAGATGCATTTTCAATTCCTATATCTCCATTTTTCGTAGCTTCTTCTCTTGGTAAAAATGCATGCTTACAACCTGGTATTCTCTGATCTATTCTTTTTCTAATGGTTTCTCCTGCATGATCTGGATCTGTAAAAATAATCACGCCTTTTCTTTCACTTGCTAGTTCTATCCTTTTAAATGTATTTTCTTTAATCCCAAAACCATGGGTAATAATAATCTCTGCATCTACTGCTGCTTTTACAGCAATTTCATCATCTCTTCCTTCTACTACAATGACTTCCTTAATCATATTTTTCACCTACCCTACATTTTTATCCTTAAAATATTGTACAACATACCTAAACGATTGTAAAATACAATGTTTTTTACTTTGATAAATGTCAATACATATGTAATTTCGACATTTTTTGTTGACAATCCCATATTTAGGTACTAATATGTAACAGAGGCCTCGATATTAATTATCATTTTCAATAATTTTTTATTATTTATTGACTCTAATTATCATTTACAAACTACATTAAAAGGAGGTTTATTTATGGATTTACACCATAAAATTGTTAAAAAAATAAGTTATACTTTAGTCTTTTGCTTATGTTTTGTAAGTATTTTTTCGGGCATGTTTCCTACCTTTTCTTACGCCAATGAAAAGCCTAATTTGTCAAAAGATCTTTGTGCCAAATATGGAATTGATGAAAATTTTGAAGGTGAATTAATTATTCAATACAAAAAAATAAAAAAACATAATACTTTAAGAAGTTTATTTTCTCAATCAGAAAGTACTCCTACAGAACAAGAACCTATACTATATAACGTTGAAAGTGGAGAAGATGTTTCTGATGTTTTAGAAGATTTAACATATGATGGTGAAATTGAATACATAGAACCTAATAGAATCTATCGAATTTGTAAAAACTTATCTGATGACTTATCTGAAAGACAAACTGTAAATTCTACTGTTTATAATAACAACGAAGAAAAAAATGAAATAAAAGAAGAAATTTCTAAAGAACAAATACAAAATGAATCAAAAAAAGATACAACAAAAGAAGATGAAGTAAAAGAAGAAATCAAAGAAGAAAAAATCACTGAAGAAATGCAGGAAGATGTAAAAGATAAATACATAGATTACCAATGGGCTCTAAAAGATATACAAGCCTTTGATGCTTGGAAAAGAATAGGAAAAAATAAGCACAAAGCAGTAGTAGCCGTTTTAGATACAGGAGTAGATTACCATCATCCTGATTTAGAAGGAAAAATTATAGAAGGTGAAAACTTTGTAAAGGAAAGACAAAATGGAAGTAAATATCCTTACAATTATGGTGTAATAGATGACAATGGCCATGGAACATTTGCATCGGGAGTGATAAGCGCTCACTATAATAATAAATTAGGAATCGCTGGACTTGCTGGTGACTTAAATGTAGAAATTCTTGCTGTAAAGGTTATGAATGATGAAGGAGAAGGAAATATATTTGAAATCTCAGAAGGTATTCGATATGCTGCTGATAAAGGAGCAGATATTATCAACCTAAGTCTTGGAGGAGAAGGCTATAGTCAAACCATGGCCAATGCAGTAAAGTACGCACAAGAAAAAGGTGTATTGGTAGTTGCAGCTGCTGGAAATGATGGAAAAGATGGAAGCAATTTTTATCCTGCTGCATACCCTGGTGTTTTAACAGTAGGTGCTATTGGAGTAGATGATAGTATTGCTAAATTTTCAAACTATGGGGAAGCCTTAGATATTATGGCTCCTGGTGTACAAATTTACTCTACTTCTATTCCTAAGGAAGCACAATTTGGAAATGAAGAAGAAGGATATTATGCTCAATTTAATGGAACATCCTTTGCCTGCCCTTATACTGCCGGTGTAGCTGCTGTATATAAAATTGTTCATCCTAATACTACTCCTGAAGAAATTAAAGAAGCATTGATTCAAACAACAGTAGATCTTGAAGATATTGGTTGGGATGAAAAAACAGGATACGGTAAATTAAATATGTATGCTGCTGTAAATCCAAATATGAATATTGATCGATTGATTAAAATAGAAGGTTTAAAAAGAAATGACTATTTAAAAGATGAAGTAACTTTAAAAGCAAACATTTTAAAAGATCAAGATGAAATTGATAAAGTAGTATTTTATTTAGATAAAATCTCTAAAGACCATAAAATTGGAGAAATGGAAAAAGGAAATTCTAATAAATATTCTATCCATTGGAATACAAAAGATCAAAAAAATGGAAGCTATGAACTCATTGCTGCAGCTTATGCAGGAGAAGAAGTGAAAGGAACAGATACAATCTCTGTAAAAATCATCAACGAAGTTACAAATGGTATTTTACTTGAAGTCAAAGATCCTGATGGAAATGTAGCTGTAAACTCTTTTGTAAACGTATATGTAAAAGATCC
Source organism: Inediibacterium massiliense (assembly GCF_001282725.1). Taxonomy (NCBI): domain Bacteria; kingdom Bacillati; phylum Bacillota; class Clostridia; order Peptostreptococcales; family Thermotaleaceae; genus Inediibacterium; species Inediibacterium massiliense. The sequence goes on from NZ_LN876583.1 coordinate 208,798, forward strand.
TGAGCATAATAACTATGACAGAATCTATACAGGAAAAACAAATGAACTAGGACTCACAAGAATCCCAGGAACTTTAGGAAAAGATCTTAAAAAAGTATATGTAATGATTCAAGGATCTTTTGACTGCAAAGAAATGAAAAGAGGAACATCTATATTTATGTATCAAAGAGAGTTAGAAGGTCCTGGCGAATTTAAAATTACAGGAGAAAATACTCAAGCTGTTCAATTTAAAACCATCAACAAAGGTGGCTCTGAAATTACAGATGTGGCTTATTATGCTACTGTAGTAGACAAAGATGGAATCAATATAGGAACTACAAATGAACTCAATAACAACAAAGAAATGGCTCCTGTTATTTTTATAGATGAAGGAGATTATGACTTTTTTTCTTACAGCAAAAAAGATGGAGAAACTTATTTCTTAACTCAATGGGCAAAACATATTCAAAAAGGAAGTCAAAAATATGAAATGCTATTTGATGGAACAAAAACAGGGCAAGTACATTTGGTTACAGATACTGAAACAAAAGTAAAATCAGGTATTGTCTATCTATACAATGACAAAACCAATACTTCTTTAGGTATGAAGCTTGGAGGAGAAAATATTTATGTATCTGCTGATACTTATCGTTATAAAATAGATGCAAATGTGGCAGACCCTGAAAATAAACAAGATTGGATCTATACCTTTGATAGTGGTAAAACAGGTATTGTGATTCCAGAAAATGAAGTAGTAGATGTAAAGGTTGGAGGAGGTCTTCACATTAGTCACTTTGACTTAAGCTATGAAGCTGTAGAAGATCATGTATTAGAAGCCAATAAAACATATAATCCTGAAAGCATTCAGTTTATAGAAGAAAATGGAGAAACTATCGTTAAATTTCCTATTGGATATGAATTATTTCAAACTATGAATCGTTTTTCAGATGATTATGGGAATTTCTTGTGTCAAATCAGTAGAGGAAATCTAAGTAAAGCAAGTATTGTCAAACAAGAAGATACACTCCAAGTACAAGATGATGATGAAGATGATAGCAAAGTACTTCTTCCTCGTTTTAGAGTTTTAGATGAAAATGATGAATGGATTTATCCTATTTATTGGGACTTAATGGGTGGTCATGAAGATGGAGAAAAAAGCAAAAATTTCTTTGAATTAACTTTTTGGGATATTATGAGTTTAGATGGAAAGACAGGAGATTATCATCTTCAACTTTCTTTAGAGGAAAATCCTCTGTCTAAAGAAAAATTGGCAAAACAAATGACTGTACGTCTTTATGATGAAGGAATCCATAAAATCGTAAGTCATGATCCTAAGATGATTACAAAACATGTAAGCTGGAGAAATGCTTTAACTGTTCCTTATGTATATATATATAGTCTTAAAAAAGGAAATGATGTAGATGCTGTAAGCAGTGCATCTTTAAAAGAAGAAAACCCTATGGGTGGTGGAGAAGTGGATGCAGTCAGTACAGCATCTATAAACTCTAGCTCTTATCATTGGGAACAAACCTACGGATCATGGGGAAATAAATATCAAGATGAAGATGATTTTGGTACCGTTGCATTAGATTCTAGTATCAAATTATCAAAAGAAAAAAATGGAAACCTTGCAGTCATTAGATATACTCTCGCAGATGATAAAACATATATCTATTTATTTAAACCTTTTACAACCTTTGACGATTTAGATACAGAAATTCATTTGGACAAGCTTGATCTTAAAAAAGTTACTCTTCATGATTTTGAAATGAATAATAAAGAAGTAGAACATATGCAAAATGGTATCAATATTATTTATCAACCTAAGATAGAAAAAGAAAACAAAACTATGCCGATTCGTATGCCTATCTTTACAAAAGACGTTTGGGTAGAAAATGGAGATTATAGCTTTGATGGTCAATTTATCACCCATGCAGATGCTAACGGAAATCAAACAAATTATTATGTAGTTGCAAAGGATATAAAAGTAGATGAAGATAAAGAAATTCATTTTGATGCTTCTAAAAATGCAAAAATCATATTAGATCCTATAGTAAAAGGATATAAAAAATGGAAAGGTGCAGCTCTTCTTCCTTTTAGCAACTACAACCATACCTTCAAAATTGAAGAAAGCCAAGGAAGTATATTCTATGTTCCTGCTGATATTGACTATGATAGTATGAATATTGTATTAGGTCTTGCTGATAATGAAAAACCATCTTATATCTGGAACTACCTACTACAAATGCCTAAATCCCTAAAGCTTGAAGCAGGAAAAGAATATACTATAAAGGTTGGAGGTACATTCAAACCTTTAGTAGAATTACAAAAGAATTCCTTTAAAAACAATGACAAACTTATAGGTTACGCAGGAGTATTAGATGAATTTGGAAATCGCCTTTTAAGCACTAGAATTTCTGCAAATCATGAATGGTTTGATGTAAATAGAAAAGATACAACCACTACCCTATATAACCTTTCTCATAAAGGAATTTGTGCATCCACTTATGCTGATAAAGAAGATTATGTGATTCAACATGATACAACAGATGATGCAAATATTGTCTATCCTTATATGAGACTTTACAAAATAGAAAATGGAGTAGAAAAAGTTTTATATAATGAATCAAAAGCTCATTATTATCATGGTTTTGATGAAAGTTTAGTTAGTCTTTTAAGTGGAGATTATCGTGTAGAAATGGCCTTTGCAGGTAGTCCAAATGGACCTGTATTTACTTCTAAAAATGAAGGGTTATTCAAAATGAATACAAACAGTTCCAACTCTGGTTCTTCTATCAAAGGATCTTCAAGTGGTGGAGGCGGAAGCAACAAAACTACTCCAAAGCCAACAGAAGAAAAACAAAATCCATTGAATTCAATAGATCTTGAGAAGTTCATTCAAAAAAATAAAAAAGAAATTAATATTTCATTAGAAAAAGATCATACCAAAGCATCTTTTACTGTAGATTCATTAAATCTAGCTTTAAAAGAAAATAAAGATATGATTATTCATGTCAAAGGAGAAAATGGAGAATATTCTCTTCCTATCTCTTCATTAGATATGAAAAAGCTTCAAGAAAAATTAGGACAAGCTCCTAAAAAAATTAGTGTTTCTATTGAACCTAAAGAAAAAGACAATTCTATAAAAGATATTTTATCTAATAAAAATGTTAAAATACTTTCTACACCAGTAGAATTTAAAGTATTTGCTTTAGGAGAAAATAATTCATCTGTAGAAATCAAAGATTTTAATAACTTATATATCAATGCTATAATTCCTATTGAAAAAACATTCAATAAAAATAAAGCCACAGCAGTTTCATACGATCCAAAAAATAACTCTTATGATTTTGTTCCTACTACTTTTAAAGAAATAGATGGCAAATGGATTGCAAAAATAAAATCTTCTTCTAATTATATGATCACAATTGTAGAAGGAAACAAAACCTTTGATGATGTACAAACTCATTGGGCAAAAAAAGAAATCGAAAATCTTGCTTCACGATTTATTATCAAAGGAATGAATGAAAACACATTTGCTCCTGATTCAAATATCACAAGAGCTGAATTTGTCACTCTTTTAGTAAAAGCTTTAGGTCTTAAAAATACTGAAAGTAATAAAAAGTTTGTAGATATAAATTCTAATGACTGGTATAAAGATTTTGTATTAACAGGCGCTCATTATGGATTAATCAACGGCTATGAAGATGGATCTTTTAAACCAAATCAACCTATTACTCGTCAAGAAATGGCAGTGATCATTGAAAAAGCTATGAAACTAGGAGGAAAAGCTCCTCAAGAATATGATTATGACAAAACTCTTAAAGTATTTGATGATCAACAAAAGATTAGTGATTGGTCTAAAGGTGCTATATCTACTATGATTCATTCAGGAATTGCCTCTGGAAGAACTGCTAGTCAATACGCTCCAACTGAAAATACAACTCGTGCTGAAACAAGTATTATGGTGTATCGTTTACTAAAATTCATAGACTTTATTGAATAAATATAAAAATAGACAGAGATCATTCTCTGTCTATTTTAATATATACACTAATACTTTTCTTCTTCCATATCTTTTTGTATCCTTGGGACTTTCAAAATAAAGATCAATCTTATTTCCTTTGATAGCTCCTCCTGTATCTTCTGCAACGGCAAATCCATAATCTGCTGATCCGTCTAGTGCTTTGATATACAATTTTGTTCCTAAAGGAATCACCTTAGGATCTACTGCTACCACTCCTGGTCTTACCCTTGTTCCACTACTTGTAATCCCATGATAAGGATGTCCTGGATATTTTCCTGTACTGGCATAAGAACAATCATACGCAGTAGCCGTCATTTTCACAACATTTTTAGCACTTATGCTACCTCTAGAAGTAGCTACATAAATGGCTGTTCCTTTTTCTACAATTTCGTTTTTAGGATTTACTATAATCTTTTCTTCTACCCATTCCTTGGAAGTTTCTACACCATCTTCATAAATAATTTTATACTTAACTTCCTTTTCTCCATTTTCCCCTTTTTGCATGATATTTATTTTGCCTTGATCTAGCTTTTGATTGTATTTGATAACACTTTGAAAGGGAATTGCCTCTTGTTGTGCTACTATTTTTTCTTTTACTCTAGCTATTTTTATAGTTTCGTCTTTTCCTACTTTTTCATCAAGAGCAGGCTGTACTTTATCCTTTTTTCCTACCTTAATTTTATGTTCTTTCAAAATATCTTCTACTTTTTCATAGGCAGTCATCACTTGGATATCTTTTTGATCTGCGTAAACATTTACAGGATGTGCTCGTTTGATTTGTATGATCATTCCATCTTTGACTTTGCTGTCTAAAGGATAAGATACTTGGTCATGATCACCTAATACAAGATTTGATTTTTGAATGGCATTTGCTACATTTGAAAAAAGAACTTCTAACTTTACTGCTTTATTTCCATCTTTAATTGTAATCTGTTTTGTCAATGCAGTACTTCCTAGAAAGATCCCTATTAGCACAACCAGTCCCAGAATGATGAAATTTCTTTTGTTTAGAAATTTCATATTCCTAAAGTGTGTTTCCATAGGTTTTAGCCTCCTTATTTTTAAGTAGAATTCTAAAAAATGAATTCTACATTTTTGAAAAATCTAACATTTGGTTGATTTTTCCTGTTCCTTTGAAGAATCTATAGTATTTTACACAAAAAACTTTCATAAGTCAAATTTTTGTATAATAATTTACAAAGAAATTAAATTTTTCTATATTTATTATTTACATTAAATCCATTTTTATACATATTTTCTTTTTCGCCACTTTTCCCAGGAAATTTCCAAAAAATAAATAAGAAGGATTTCCTTCTTTTATCTTATAGACAAAGTCATAAAAACCGTCACTGATTTTCAAATTTGGAAAATATATAGAAACGATCGAAAACAGCATTACAAACTCGCTATGCTCAAACAATGTAATGCTAAGCATTTTCTCACTTATTCTATATTTTCACAAATTCTCAATAAATGTTCCTTATTTTTATGACTTTTCTAAATATACTTTGTCAATAGTCCATAAGAAGAGATTCCTTCTTTATACTTTATTATATTCAAAATATTATTTTTTCATGCTATAAAAATACCCTTTTTTTATTCACTTAATCAAAAATTTCGCATATAAAATAGGATAGGCCAAAGGCCTATCCTATTTTATATTAAAAAACTTCTTTGCATTTTCCGTTGTTTGATGAGCTACTTCCTCTATAGAAATCCCTTTGATATTTGCAACTTTTTCTGCCACATACTTTACATAAGACATTTCATTTCTTTTTCCTCTGTAAGGCACAGGCGTAAGATATGGAGAATCTGTCTCCACAAACAAATACTCTAGAGGAATACTTTCTACTACTTCTACTGTTTTTCTAGCATTATTAAAGGTTACAGGTCCTGCAATAGAGATATATGCTCCAAGCTTTATATATTGTCTTGCAAGCTCTGCACTGCCTGAATAACAATGAAGAACTACTCCTGTCTCAAAAGCCTCTTCTTCTTTGAGTATCCTTAAAACATCATCATTGGCTTCTCGATCATGAATAATAATAGGAAGCTTTACTTCCTTTGCTAGATGAATTTGTCTTCTAAACCATTCTCTTTGCAAATCCCTTGGAGAATGATCATAATGATAATCAAGACCAATCTCACCAATGGCTACTACCTTTGGCTTTTTAGATAATCCTTTGAGTAAAGATAGTGTAATTTCATCCATATCCTTTACATCATGAGGATGAACTCCTACAGCTGCATATACCATATCATATTCTTTTGCCATCTCAATTGATCTTACTGAAGTCTCAAAATCTGATCCAGGATTGACAATATAAGATATGCCATTTTCTTGTGCTCTTTTGATGATTTCATCTCGATCCTTATCAAATCTAGGATCATCTAAATGGGCATGTGAATCAAATAACATTTATTTTCCCCCTCTAGCTTACTTGAGCTCCTTCATTTATATCGGCAGTAACAAGAGTCAACTCTTTTCCATCTGCTGCAGCTAAAATCATTCCTCTGGATTCTTCTCCTCTTAGTTTAATAGGCTTTAAATTTGTTACTACTATTACTTTTCTTCCTACTAACTCTTCAGGACTGAAATGCTTTGCAATACCAGATACAATTTGACGTACTTCTTCTCCTATTTTCACTTGAGATACAAGCAATTTATCTGCCTTTGGATGCTTTTTGCACTCTAATATTTTCCCTACTTTTAAATCTACTTTGTCAAAATCATCTATGGTAATTTCTGGTTTTTGCACAATTTCTTTTTTCTCTTCTTTTGGTTCTGGTTTTTGATTCATTTTTTCTAGTTCTTCTAACTCTTTTGCAATATCAATTCTTGGGAACAAAGCTTCTCCTTTATGTACTTTGATTCCACTTGGAATTTTTCCAAACTCTAAAGTATCTTCCCAAGAAGTTGCCTGTCCATGATCTATTCCTAATTGATTCCATATTTTTTTCGCTGTGATATGCATAAATGGCTCTATAAGAATAGAGATCATTCTGATACTATCTGATAAGTTATATAGCACTGTATCTAGTCTACTCTTTTTGTCTTCTTCTTTTGCAAGTGCCCAAGGCATAGTTTCATCAATATATTTATTTGTTCTTCTTACAAGTTTCCATATCTCTTCTAATGCATTACTAAAATCTAAATTATCCATTTTTTCTTCTACTTTTTTAGATACACCTACTGCTAATGTTTTTAAATCTTCATCAAATTCTCCTTCTTCTATAGGTGCTGGAATAATTCCTCCATTGTATTTTTCAATCATTGCAACAGTTCTACTCACTAGATTTCCCAAATCATTTGCAAGATCAGAATTGATTCTATTGAGTAATACTTCATTTGTAAACACACCATCTTGACCAAATGAATATTCTCTTAAAAGGAAATATTTTAGTGCATCTACTCCATATTTTTCTACCAATACTACAGGGTCTACTACATTTCCTTTTGATTTGGACATTTTTCCTCCTTCTAGTAAAATCCATCCATGTCCAAATACTTTTTTAGGAAGAGGAATTTCTAGTGCCATCAGCATTGCTGGCCAAATAATTGTATGGAATCTTACAATTTCTTTTGCCATTAAATGAACATCTGCTGGCCAATATTTTTTATAATCTCCATCTACGTCTTCTGGATACCCTAAAGCTGTAATATAATTTGATAGTGCGTCTAACCATACATAAATCACATGCTTTTCATCTATAGGTACAGGTATGCCCCAATCAAAGCTTGTTCGAGAAATACATAAGTCCTCAAGTCCTGCCTTTATGAAGTTTACCATTTCATTTTTTCTTGAAGCAGGCTCTAAAAACTTAGGGTTTTCTTCAAACAACCTAAGAAGTCTATCTTGATATTTAGATAATTTAAAGAAATAAGCTTCTTCTTTTGTTTTTTCTACAGGTCTACCACAATCTGGACACTTTCCATCTACTGCTTGAGTTTCTGTCCAAAATGACTCACAAGGAGTACAATACAATCCTTCATATTCACCCTTATAAATATCTCCTTTTTCATAAAGCTTTTTAAATATTTCTTGTACTCTTCTTTTATGAAAATCATCTGTAGTTCGAATAAAGAAATCATAAGAAATTTCCATAGTTTCCCATAGTTTTTTAATACCATCTACAATCGTATCAATATATTCTTTAGGCTCCATTCCCTTTTCCTGTGCTGCCTTTTGAAGCTTTTGACCATGCTCATCAGTTCCTGTCAAAAACTTTACATCATAGCCTGTAATTCTTTTAAATCTTGCCATAGCATCTGCTGCTACCGTACTATAAGTATGTCCAATATGAAGATTCGAACTTGGATAATAAATAGGTGTTGTAATATAAAAAGTTTTTTTACTCATAAATTTTCCTCCTCTTTTTCTTTCTTTTTCTAAGCTCCAGCTGACCTCTTCTCCACTCTATAAGCCCCCAAAACAACATGAATACATGCCCTGCTAAAGTAGGAACTAGCTTGCTTACTCCTTCTGTTTTTGTATACTTAATTACAACAATTGAGAAAGGCTCTGGATCAAATAAAATAATAGTAATGCCTACTACTATATAAATAATTGAAATAAAAATGATTCCTTGTAAATAACCATAAATAAATCTTAAAAGAAGCGCCTTAGGCTTCCCTGATTTCAAAAGCATCACCTCATATCAAAAATTCACCACAAAAAAACCCCGTCCCAAAACAAGGGACGAGATCTACTCGCGTTACCACCCTAATTTGCCTATATTTCACAATATAGACCTTAGTAAGTGAAATTCACTTTGCACCTTTAACGGACGCAACTCCGGCATAACCTAAAACATTTTCAGCCATGCAGTTTAGGGGCCATCTTCAAGATATTACTTGCGCTAGTTCTCAGCAATCCTAGCTCTCTTTAGCAAATTTGTATCCTTACTCTTCCCATCATTACTATTAACCTTATTATATATATAATTTATAAAAATATACATGTATTGTCAAGGGATTTGTAAGGTTTTCATGTGAAACTATGCTCTTCTATTAACTTGTATAAAATAATTTGGAATAAACCATCCAAGACCTAACCCTATAGCATATCCTATAATCAATAATACAATATTATACATTTGAAGAATTCCTGTAAGCATAGGTCCAAACAAAAGCATAGTACAGATCGCAACTCCTACTTTAAAGAAATTTTCTAATCCTGCAAACATGAGGATTTCTCCATTTCTCTCCATCTTATTTTTTAAGAACAATCTATATCCTATAAATATCATAATCATAGCTGCAATTACTAATACTCCCATAATTAAATCCATTTGATCCATACAATCATGAAATATTTGTTTAGGAAACATATAAAATGGCAATGTGAAAAATCTTACGATATCTCCTATATTTTCAATGAATGTAGGATTAAAATGAATAGATAATATGTCTTGTATAGTAGCAGTATTCATCATCAAAAGTCCCCAAAATCCTCCAGGTAAAGACATAAATATAACTGTTAATATAGCTTGTGCAATAGTGGTTCCTACTAGCATTCCTATAAGCATGGAAAAGCTAAAAAATAACAACATGGGTACAAGACTTACATACAACCAATGAACTAAATCTGCATATCCATAAAGATGAGCTACTTCCTTCATGGAAGATCTCATCAAAAGAGTAATACCAAAGTTTAATATATAAGGAACAACCATTATGCTAAGTCCTGCCAATACTTTACTCATATAAATTTGCACTCTTTTATAAGGCATAACCCCTAAAAGCTCTAATGTCTTTGTTCTTCTTTCTTCTCCCAATAAAAAAGATGCCATCATGATAGGAAAAATAAGAAGAATTAAAAATTGTATAGGGCTTTCTCCTATTATAGGATCTGTAATCATATATGATCTCCAAGCCAACTCTTCTGTATATTGATAACTCATAGGATCTAAATTAGAAATCGCATTTAAATATCTAATATGACTCATAGGTAAATCTAAAAACAATAAACCAAACATAACAATTCCAAAAACCCAATTGAGTCTTATATCTTTTTTATATAAATTTTTATTAAAAAGTGAAGTCACAAAATTCATAGCCTTCCCCTCCCATCTTGTAAATAAATATTTCTTCTAAGCTCATATCTATAGTTTCTAAAAGGATTGGATCATGTTTTTTGATCTCTTCCATCACTTTTTCTACACCTTCTTTTACAACCATTTGATATACTTTCCCAACATTTTCTATTTTTAAAAGATCTTTATGTTCTTGAATTTCTTTAGGTATTTCTCCTTTAAAAGCTACTTGTATTTTTCTTACCTTTTCTTTTAGATCATCAATATTCGTTTGTAAAAGTATTTTTCCTTTATTCATCATTCCTATATGATCACAAATTTGTTCAAGCTCTCCTAGATTATGAGTAGAAATCAATACAGTAGTATTATTTAAACTCACTTCTTGTACAATTAAATTAAGTACCTCACGTCTTATCACAGGATCTAATCCACTGGTAGGTTCATCCATCACCATAACTTTTGGCATCATAGAAAGATTTAAATGTATAGCAAGCTGAGTTTTCATTCCCTTGGATAATTGTCTTATTTTTTTATGATCTTGTATAGAGAATAACTCTTTTAACTTTTTGTATCTTTCCTCATTCCAATCTCTATAAGTATGTCTATAAAAATCTACCATTTCTCCTACCTTAAATTGATTATAGAAGTTTTGAAAATCTGGTATATATGCAATTTTTCCTTTCATAGAAGAGCCATCTGTAAGCTTTTGACCATCTATAAAAATTTCTCCTTCATCTGGTGTATAAATTCCTACCATATTTTTAATCAAAGTAGTCTTTCCTGCTCCATTAGGACCTAATAAACCATAGATTGCTCCTTCCTTTGCAAATAAATTTACATCATCTAATATCTTATTTGCTCCTAATGATTTAGATACACCCACTACACTAATCATGTTTAGCTCCTCCTTCCAACTCTTTTATAATTTCATCAATTATATTCATAATTTCTTTTTTATCTATTCCCATATAATAAGCTTCTACAATTCCTTTTTTAAAAATATCTTTAAGCTCTACCATTTTCTCCCCATCCTTTTTTGCCTCATATTCCATAGATACAAAAGTTCCTTTTCCTCTGAAGGTTTCTATGACCTTTTGTCTTTCTAGCTCTTGATAGGCTTTTGCTACTGTATTAGGATTTAATGTCATCATCTTTGCAAGCTCTCTTACAGAAGGCATTCTATCTCCGGGTTCTAGTAAACCCTTTAAGATATTTTCTTTTACTCCTTCTATAATTTGCTGATATATAGGTGTACTGCTTCTAGGATCTATAATAAACATGTCTTCACCTCCTACATTGTACTCTTTGTATTATAAAACATAGTACACTTAGTACATATATAAATTATCACTTTCCTAAATATTTGTCAACAACAAAAAAGATGGACAAAGATTTGTCCATTTTAACCTATCATGTTATTACAAATCCATACAGATGCAATAACTGCTCCTATATGAGAAAGAATAGCAGCCAGCAAAGTATGCCTACTATCTTTGATTCCTATAGCTCCAAAATAAATAGCCATGGTATAAAATATAGTCTCTGATGATCCCATCATAGTAGATGATACTCTTCCTATAAATGAATCGGGTCCATAGGTATTTAGTAGATCACTTACAACTCCTAATGCTCCACTTCCTGATACCGGTCTCATAAATACTAAAGGGAGTACCTCTTTGGGAATGCCTAATGCATTTGTAATCGGAGAAAATATTTTGATAAATAAAGACAACGAACCAGAGTCTTTAAAAATACCAATGGCCAAGAATATAGCAATCAAATAGGGCATAATTCGAATAGATGTTTTAAAACCTTCTTTTGCTCCTTCTACAAAAGTTTCATAAATATCAATCTTTTTTATGATTCCATGCCCCAATATAATTGTAATCATCATAGGAAGCATCATCACTGAAATAATTTGTAATAAACTAACCATATTAACTTTTCCTTTCTAATATTTTGCAAGATAAAATACCTATCAATGTAGATACAGTAGTGGCTACTAAAGACGTACCTATGATTTCTGTAGGGTTTAAACTTCCTGTATCAACTCTAATCTTTAAAACAGATAGGGGAACAAGCTGAATAGAAGACATATTGATGACTAAAAACATGCACATGGCATTGGTAGCTTTTCTTTTATTGGAATTGAGGCTTTGTAAATCCTCCATAGCTTTGAGTCCTAAAGCTGTTGCAGAGTTTCCTGCTCCAAACATATTGGCCGCCATATTCATGACTATTGCACTCATGGCAGGATGATTTTTCGGAATCTCTGGAAATAAAATCCTCATAAAAGGACTCATCATTTTTCCTATTTTGTCTATAAGCCCAGATTTTTGAGCCACATTCATAAGGCCTAACCATACAGACATAATCCCTGTAAGACCTATGGAAAACATGACTGCATCTTGAGTATTTTTAATGAGTACATCATTGACAATATCTATTCTTTGTGTGATAGCTGCTACACCCATTCCGAAAAATATCATAAATACCCATATTTTGTTCATACTTCACCATCCTTCTATCCATAAACATATTCTTTACTACTTTATTTTTATATCAAAAAAATATTACACAAAAAAAGACGCCGAGGCGTCTTTTTACTAATCTAAACTATTAAGAAAGCTATAAACATAAGGAACAATTATTGAGAATTTGTGAAAATATAGAATAAGTGAGAAAATGGATAGCATTACACTGTTTAAGCGAAGCGAGTTTGTAATGCTATTTTTGACCGTTTCTATATATTTTCCAAATTTGAAAATTAGTGACGTTGTTTATACTTTCGCCTTTATACTAATCCTGCCAATACGGATGCTCTTACAATAATTCCTAAAAGCTTTTGTGTATGATCTACTACTGCAATTGGATATTTTGTCTCTACAGCTTTTGGGATGAGTTCTTGTACATACGTATCCGGATCTGTCTTAAAGTAATCTTGTTTTAAAATATCTTCAACACTTTTCTTTTCCTTTATTGCTTTTATGGTATCGTCTATAGAAATAATTCCTTTTAGTCTTCTTTCTTTATCTACTACAAAGATACTAGAAATCCCATGAGATTTCATTTCCTTCATAGCTACATTGAGTCCATCTTTACTAAATAAAAGAGGAGATGGCGTAAACATAATATTTTTTGCTTGTAAAATTTTTGTTCGATCAATATCTTTTATAAAGTTTTCAATATATTCATCAGCAGGATTTTCAAGAATTTCTTCAGGAGTTCCAATTTGCTTGATTTCTCCATCCTTCATAACTGCCACCCGATCTCCTATTTTAAATGCCTCATTCACATCATGTGTAATAAATATAATAGTCTTTTGAAGTTTGGCTTGAATATCTAATAATTCAAGCTGCATATCACGCCTTATCAGTGGATCTAATGCACTAAATGGTTCATCCATGAGTAAAATGTCTGGGTCGTTTGCAAGGGCACGAGCAAGTCCTACCCTTTGCTGCATTCCTCCACTTAACTCATGAATCATTTTCTCTCCCCAGCCTGAAAGTCCTACTGTTTCTAGTGTATCCTTTGCAATCTTTAATCTTTTTTCCTTTGGAATATCCTTTACTTCTAGTCCATAGGCTACATTTTCAAGGACTGTTCTATGACTAAAAAGTCCAAAATGTTGAAATACCATTGCAATATTATTTTGTCTAAACTCTCTTAATTCTTTTTTATTAAACTTTACAATATCTTTTCCCTCAAATAATATTTGTCCATCTGTAGGTTTGTTTAAAAGGTTTAAACAGCGAATCAACGTAGATTTTCCACTTCCTGAAAGACCCATGATGACAAATATTTCTCCTTCCTTTACTTCAAAGGATACGTTATTAATTCCTACTGTATGCCCTGTTTTTTTCTGAATTACCTCTTTTGTCATTCCTTCATTTATTTTTTTTAGTATAGATTTTGGATGTCTTCCAAATATTTTTGTTAGATTTTTCACTTCAATTTTTCCTGACATAGGTACCGCCTACCTTCTTATTCTAAAATCTTAAACTTATCTGCTAATGATTGTGTCATTCTATCAATAATAATTGCAATTACTACAATAGCCAGTCCTGCTTCTGTTCCTTTGGCAATATCTAGTCTGTTAATGGAGAGAAGTACTTGTTCTCCAAGTCCTCTTGCTCCGATCATAGATGCCACTACCACCATAGACATGGCCATCATAGTTGTTTGATTGACTCCAGTCATAATGGTTGGAAGAGCTTGAGGAAGTTCTACTTTAAACAGAATTTGCATAGGGCTCGATCCAAAGGAATGAGCAGCTTCTACCATCTCTTTAGATACATTTCTAATGGCAAGATTGGTAAGACGAATAATAGGAGCTACTGCATAAATAGTAGTTGCAAATACCCCTGGAACTTTTCCAAGTCCAAATAACATACTTGCAGGAATTAAATATACAAAGGTTGGCATAGTCTGCATTCCATCTAATATAGGCCTCATGATCATTTCTATCTTTTCACTATAGGCCATCCATATGCCTAATGGAATTCCAATGAGTAAAGAAATGATGACAGACGTTAAAACTACTGCAAGAGTAGACATCATAAGCTCCCAAAGCCCAAATGTTCCTATCAAAAACAACATGGCTCCATATATGATTCCTGATGAGAGTTTTTTCATGCGCCACCCTAGGATAAAAACTGCCAATATGACAAACCACCAAGGTAACCATTGTAAAAAGATTTCTACTTTCATTAAAAACCATAAAATACTTTCTTTGATGGTATCAAAAAATGTTCCATAATTTTGAATTAGATATTTTACAAATTTATCTACATACTTTCCAATTTCAATTCTTAATGTATTAGGAAATGAATTCATTCATTTCACCTCTTTTCTATTTTACTGCATCTTTTACTTTGTTTGCCACTTCATCAGATACCCACTTTGTCCATATCTCTTCATGTTCCTTTATAAACCATTTTGCAGCCTCGTCCGCCTCTACTTCATTGTCTTGCATAAAAGCTAAAGCATCGCTGGTAATTTTGCTGCTTGTTTTATATTGTTTCAAAAATTCCACTACATCTGGGGCTTTCTTCTCTAAAGTTTTATTTGCGGCAATGCTTACTTTTACTGGGGGGAAAGCACACGCATAACCTTTGTCCCATAATTTTTCATCATAAGACACATCTTCTAAAAGTGTCATATCATATTTTCCCGTAATCCAAGTAGGTTCCCAATAATATCCAACCCATGGTTCTCCTTTTTCATAAGCTGCTGCAATAGAAGAAGCTAGCGCTGAATCAGAACCTGGACTAAAATAAATGTATTCTTTATCTAATCCATAGGTCTTAATTTTTTCTCTCATAATCTTGTCTACATCCCATCCTGGAATGGCACCATATATTCTTCCCTTTGAAGGGTCTTCTTCATCCTTAAAAACCTTAGGGTATTTTAAAAGGTCTTGTACAGATTTTAAATCTGGCGTTATAGGTTTGATTCCTCTTTCCTTGTCTCCTTTGATCATATACGTAGGTACATAAAACCCTTGTGCATTATCATCATAATTTATAGATAATTCAACAATATCTCCACTTTCTATAGCCTCATCATAATCAGATAAAAGAGTACTCCAACCTTCCATATAGATGTCTATATCTCCTCTTCTAAGTCCTGTAAAGGTTGCCGGCGTTGACCCTCTTGTAATATCTGTCTTGTATCCAAATCCATTTTCAATAATTATTTTTGCTACTTCATTATGAAAGGTAAAACTATCCCACCCTGCATCTCCTAAAATTAATTTTGGTTTTTCATTTGCTCCTTCACTTTGTCCTCCTCCACAAGCTGTTAGTCCAATCATAGAAAAAGCTATAACCAGAATCATGAAAATTTTAAAATTCTTTTCTTTTCTCAGAAAATTCATCTTATCATATTCCTCCCTTGTATTTTTGAATTCTATATATTAAATTATTATAATCAATTTTTCTTTATCTCAAACTACCTATCCTCAATTAGAGAATAATACGTACTACAAAAACGCCAACTTTTTTTAAAAATGGCATAACAACTTTACATCTTGATTAGAAAATTCGAGTATTCCTATGAAAACTTTTCTTGTTTGGTAATTATGATAGGTTTTGTAGGCATTTCTATAAATCATTTAATAGACAAGATTTTTAGATAATCATACACAAGTGTGTATGTTTATATACGAAATTTTATATATTAGTATTTCAATGTCTCATAGTATATCATAAAAATAAAGCGTTGTCAAAATTATCTAAAACATACCATTTATTTTCCTACTAAAAAATGGTATAATAAATCAAATCTTTTGTATGGAGTGATGATGAATGGAGGTTAGAATTTCTTTAGGGGATCTAGGGATTTTCTTTTTAGGAGGGGCATTTTTCATTTTACTTATTTATGGGATTATCCTCTTAAAAAACTTGAATGATACATTAAATATGGTAAAAAAAGTAATAGGAAATAATGAACAAAACATTGATCAAGTTTTAGAAGAAGCACCTTCTATCGCAAAGAATATTGAAAGCTTAAGTCATGATCTTTCTCATAATGTAAAAGCTGCGCAAAGTACATTTGATCAAATTTTAGGTACTACAGAAATAGCCGCTTCTAAGGTTTCAGATCATACAGATCTATTATCTAGTCTCATGGGAATAGTTCAGGCCATTTATACTATTAAAGAATTTTTTGAATCAAAAAAAAGAGGACTTTAAGAGAAGAAAATCAAGATAACTTTTCTTCTCTTTGTGATTCTTTTTGAACACATCTTTTTATATATTCTAATACTCTTTCTCTCTGAGGAGGTAATTCTCCAAAAAATATTTCTTTTCTTAAAGCTTCTAAAATCATTTCTCTCTTTTCTCTGCATATATTTTTAAAATTTGTTTTAATATCTTCTGGTGTCAATAAATCTTTTAGGGCTTGTACTTCTTTGAATCTAGTCAAATAACTATTTGCAAGATACTCTACATGAATTTTATACATACCCATTTCTTCATCTGGATGAAGAAGTTTTCTTGTGGCAACCACATCAGAAAGTCCTATAAGTAAAATATCTAACACTTCTTCTCCTAGCTTTTTAAATAAATCATAGGTTGCTCTTCCACTTACATCATTTCTTTTGTAAAGATTTAAAGTCCACATATGTTCTCTTACCATTTTGCAAAGATATTTTTTAGATGCTAAAGGCAATTGA
Organism: Inediibacterium massiliense; assembly: GCF_001282725.1. NCBI lineage: Bacteria > Bacillati > Bacillota > Clostridia > Peptostreptococcales > Thermotaleaceae > Inediibacterium > Inediibacterium massiliense. Next base: position 226,017 of record NZ_LN876583.1, read on the forward strand.
AATCGGTTTGCTATATTTTCCATCATTTCTGTTCCCACTACTTCATGTCCTATAAATCTTGTTTTTCCTCTTTTGTCAATCCATTTTGCCCTAGGCTTTCCTATATCATGAAATAATGCTCCTAACTTTAATAGCTGCATTCTTGTATGCCCACCAGGTAAAATTTCTTTGATATGCTCCTCATAAGCTTTTCCTATATATCCTTCAAAATATCCTTTTTCATAAATAATTTTTTCTATTTCTTTTAAAGTATATAAAGAATGGTCCCATGCATCTACTACATGATAATCACATTTTCCTACATTTTTCATAGGTAGAATTTCTGGAAATATATATTCAAATAAATTGAATTCTTCATCCATCATTTTAAAATATTCATAAGTATCTTTTTCCTTTAAGATCTCAAAAATTTCAAAAGCGATCTCATTCCCTGCTACTTTTTGTATCTCTTTTGCATTTTCTCTAATAAAAGTAGTCGTCTTTTCGTCTAAAGAAAGATCATATTGACTCATGAGACGTACAGCCTGTAATAGGCAAATAGGGTTTTCCTTACATATTTGAGGATCTATTATAGAAAGTATTTTCCTTTGATCATCTTTTATTAAAAAAAAAAGATTATTGAAAGTATTCACTGTATCCACCCCCTGCAATTATTCGGCAATTTTCGTTCTTATCTATCATATTAAATATTATACCCATACATGTCAATGTTAGTTTGGTATTTTCTTTATATAATTAAATTTATATTTCTTCACAATTTTCAAAATATTACTTTTTTGTTTATATGCCCTTTTTTTTAAAAATTTAGGTTGACTTTTATTTACAGTTTTGGTACTATTTAATTACAGCAAATTATGTCGAAAATTGTTGAAGAGAGGAAGTTGAAAAATGAAATCAACAGGTATTGTAAGAAAAGTAGATGAGTTAGGTAGAGTGGTTCTTCCAATAGAATTAAGAAGAACTTTAAACATCAAAGAAAAAGACGCTTTAGAAATTTTTGTCGATGGAGATCAAATCATTTTAAAGAAATACGAACCAGCTTGTATATTCTGTGGTCAAGCAAAAGATGTTCATAATTTTAAAGGAAAAAATATTTGCCCAGCCTGTATTGAAGAACTAAAGTAAATGATAAAATTCGCATGTTAATCTCTTAACATGCGAATTTTATTTTTCTCTTTCATATATTTGATGAATTTCTTCTGTATACGTACCATCCTCATTGTATACATACAAAGGATCCATAAACTTTAGTTCAGATCTTCCATATTTGACACACTCTATTAAAAAAATATTTGGCTTTTTATTTTTATTGGGATGAATAAATCTAATTTTTTTAGGCTCTAATCTATATTTTCTACATAAATAGATAATATCTACCAATCTATGAGGTCTATGAATCATATAAAAGTGTCCTCGATCCTTTAAAAGCTTGAATGCTTTAGAAATAATATCTTCTAATGTACATTTTACCTCATGTCTTGAGATAGCTTTTTTGCTTTCTGGATTGATCAGTCCTGCTCCTGCATTCATATATGGAGGGTTTGAAGTAACTGCATCAAAGGAATAAGCTTCTGTACACTCCAGTATGTCATTTAGATCTTTATGTATAATTTTTACTCGATCCTCTATTTTATTTAACTTTACACTTCTATTTGCCATATCTGCTACTTCTTGTTGTATTTCAACTCCTAAAATTTCTTTTGCATCTGTCTTTCCAGATAAAAGTATTGGGATAATTCCAGTTCCTGTTCCTAAATCTATGACTCTCCATCCTTTTTTGATTTCACAAAAATTACTAAGAAGTACTGCATCTATTCCAAAACAAAAACCTTCTGGATTTTGTATAAGCCTTAGTCCTCTACATTGTAAATCATCTACTCTTTCATATTCTTTTATCAATTCTTCTTTCATTTCTATCTCTCCTACTTATTCTGTCTCGCTTTTTCGATTTTTTGTATCATTTCTTCTTTGTCCATTACTTCCCAAGAAAAATCAGTAATCTTTCCTTTTTCATCTATTATATAAGTGAAAGGATATTTCCTTACCTTATATCCTATAGCTACATCTCCATTTATATCAAAAAGTACTGGAAATGTATATCCCTTTTCATCTAAAAAAGCATTTACTTCTTCCATATCTTTTTTCTCAGCAGCTAATACATTGACTGCCAATGTAACTACATCATCTTTTTCATATTTTTCATATACTTGCTGCAAATCCTTTAATTCTTTTACAGCATTAGGAGATTTTGTAGTAAAAAAATTAATCAAAACTACTTTTTCTTTTAAATCCGAAAGTCTAATTTCATTTCCTTCTCGATCTAAAAGGGTAAAATCATATGCTTGTTCTCCTACATATACCTCTGATTTTTTTGTGGTTTCTTCTTTTTTAATACTTTCTACTTCTTTCATATCTTTTAGGCATCCACTCATGGATAAACAGATTCCTAGGACCATACCAATCCATATCGATTTTTTTATCATATTTTCGCCTCCTTATATTTTATATGAAGGAAAATATACATATATTCTATGAAAATAGCATAGAAAAAGCCCCGGATGAGGGACTTTTTATTCAGGTCTTGGTGCATCTACAGGACATACATTGGCACAAGCTCCGCAATCAATACATCCTGATGCATCAATTACATATTTATCATCACCTGCACTAATAACACTCACAGGACATTCAGGCTCACATGCACCACAACTGATACATGCTTCTGTGATTATATATGCCATACATTTCACCTCCAAATATAGTGAAAAATCTATTCCTAAGTAAGTATATCCTAACCTTGCTTTTCTTATTCTTCTAGATGCTTAAGAGACTCTTCTATATCTTCTGTTTCTGCTTCTCCTCTTTGACAACAACAAGAATGTATTCTTTGTATCACCTTTTTATCATATATGGTTAAATCATCACTTAGTTTGTCTTCTTTTTCTGGTCTTTCTTCTATAATGAGTCTCACTTTTACACATTCTAATAATACATTATTATCTACTACAATACCTTTTCCATCTGGAGTAATTACTTTTTCTCCTATCTCTGGAAGATTTTCTCGTAGACATTGATAAGTATCATGCTCATATTTTAAACAACACATAAGCCTTCCACAAATTCCTGATATTTTTGTAGGATTTAAAGATAAATTTTGCTCCTTTGCCATTTTTATAGACACAGGTTCAAAATCCCCAAGCCAATTGGCACAACAAAGACCTCTCCCACAAGGACCCAATCCTCCGATCATCTTTGCTTCATCTCTTACTCCTATTTGTCTTAATTCTATACGAGTTTTAAAGACTGCAGCCAAATCTTTTACTAACTCTCTAAAATCTACTCTTCCATCTGCAGTAAAATAAAAGATTACTTTGTTGTTATCAAAAGTATACTCTACATCAATAAGCTTCATATCCAATTTATGAAGGATTATTTTTTCAAGACAAATTTCAAAAGCTGCCTTCTCTTTTTCTATATTTTGCTGATTTTGTATCTCATCTTCTAATGTAGCTACTCGAATTACTTTCTTTAAAGGTGCTACAATATCTTCCTCTAGAATTTCTTTGGGTCCTACAACCACTTCTCCAAACTCTATTCCTCTAGCAGTCTCTACAATTGCATTTTGTCCTTTTTGTATTTGTACTTCATCAGGATCAAAATAATAAATTTTCCCTGCTTTTTTAAATCGTATTCCTACAACAGTTACCATTTTATACCTCCTGCATAGCTAAAAGCATCATTTCTATAGCTAATTGAAAATTTACATTTGCTTTTATATCATTCTTTGTTTTTTCTATGATTTTTATCACATCAATTATCTTTTCATGAGATAAATCCCGTATATGATCTTTTAAAATTTCCTTTTGATCCAAGTTAATCAAAAATTTATCTGAATCAGTCTGAGAAAATAAAAGCATATCTCTATACCAAAAGATCATAAAATCTAGTATTTCATCTATATATTCTTTATGTTCCTTAAAAAATTCAAACATTTCAAAGGGATCCAAAGGATCTTTTTGAAGTAATTTTCCAATGATCTTGATAATTTCTTCTCTTCTTCTTTGAAATCCTTCTGATTCTTTTAAATTAATGGCCTTCCCTAAAATTCCATCAGAAAAAATAGCCATAATTCTTGCTTCTTGAAGATTTAGACCATATTTATTTTTTAAAATTTCTTCAATATATTTCTGTCCTACTTTATCTAATTTAATCATTTGACAACGAGACCTTATGGTAGGTAAAAGAATATTTGCATTTGTACTCATCAAAATAATCATCCCATATTCAGGAGGTTCTTCTAATGTTTTTAGTAATCTATTTTGAGCACTTGTAGTCATTGTATCTGCTTCTTTAATAAAATAAATCTTTTTATCAGATTCATAAGGCTTTTTATATAGATCCTGTTGAAATTCTTCAATTTGATGATTTTTAATGCTTTTTCCCTCAGGCTCAATCACTTTTATATCAGGATGATTATGTGTATTTACTTTTATACATGAGCTGCATTGATCACAAGCATCTCCAACTATATTTTCACATAAAATCCCTTTGGCAAAAGCTTGTGCCAATGTATTTTTCCCAATTCCTTTTGGTCCTTCAAATATATAAGCATGGGCAATTTTATTTTGGTGAATAGCATTTTTAAAATATTTTATAATTTTTTCTTGACCTGCAATCTCTTTAAAACTCATTTTTATTCCCCTTGCTATGCTTTTTCAAATTGCTCTACATCTACTACGAATATAGTAGCCCCTCCTACTTGTACTTCTACTGGATGACCTACAAATATTCCTGCATTTCCCATAATCGGAGTAGGAGCTGGAGCCATTTCTTTGCGGCTTTTACATTTTTCTTTAATAATATCAATCACTTGACTGACTTTTTCTTTCTCTACTCCTACCAATATAGTTGTATTACCTGATCTTAAAAAACCTCCAGTTGAAGATAGCTTTGTCACTCTATATCCCTCTTGTGTTAATTTTTTTACTAAATGCGGAGCATCCTCATCATGAATAATTGCAATAATTAATTTCATAGATTTTCTCCCCTTCCTAAAAATTTATATTTTAGAAACAATCATCTTATAAATTTCTTCGTGAATTTCTTCTATAGATTTTAAAGCATTCTCTTTCATACAATTAATTTTATTCCAATGATAATATTCACAAACCCATAATGCATTTTTATACGTTTTTTGAAGATATTTTGCATCTCTTTCATGAATATCCTTTTTTAATTCTCCTGTTATTTTATTGGATCTATTTTTCATCAAATCAATACTTGTTTGAATATCCACATCTAAAAAAAGTACTTCATTTGGAATGGGCAGCTTCATTTTAATAAATTCTAAATCCCAAAGCCAATCTAAAAAAACTTTTTTGTCTTCTATTTTTTCAAATTTTGAAGCTTGATGAACCATATTAGATGTAGTATATCGATCAGCGATCACAATGCCTCCATCTTCTAGAAATTCTTTCCACTCCATTCTATAGGAAGCAAATCGATCTACAGCATAAAATGTTGAAGCTGTATAAGGATTTACATCATCTGGCTTTTGTCCAAAATCTCCATTTAAATACATTTTGACTAATGCAGACGAATCACTATCATAATTAGGAAAAGTGATCTTTTTCACTTTTACTTTCTCTTCTAATAATCTTTTGTATATTTTTTCTGACTGCGTTGCTTTACCGCTTGCATCTACTCCTGATTCTATTACAAATAATTTCCCGTTCACCCTAGTCCTCCTGTAGCTTATCTATATTCTTTTTATTATTGTATCATATATCGTATCATAATTTCCTTAAAAATAGAAAAGCCATTAACATTTGTTAATGACCTCTACATTGAAATTAAAAATTTATGCCACATTTTCTTAAATAGAATATTATAATATTCATATTCTAAATCATCCTCTTTAATCTTTGTAATTTTTTGTTCACATTCTCTGCATATGTATTCATCTAAAAAATTTATATACTCTATCGTTTCCTCTTTACAAGTATAACAACGAACTCTTTGTGGATGCATAAGCTCACCAACCTTTTTATTCTCATTATGAACCTATATTTATTATTATATTCACAGAGAAGATGTCTCGTTATACTTTTTTTTATTCATTTATTTTCTAAAATTATCCACAACTTATTCATTTATATAATTTCCTAAAAAGTAAAAAAACCTATATTTTATAAATATAGGTTAATAACTTTTTTGAAAAGATAATATTGTATTTAAAATTTGTTGATTAGGTTCTATAATAAAAATATATTCACTGTTATCTCTTGTAAATTTGCCTACATACCAATGATCTGTACAACTACCTGATACAAATCGATATACTTTATTTTTTTTATCATTGATTTCATGAAGATTCATAGACTTATATGGCCTAAACTCTTCTAACTCACTTAATTTTAAAGCAAGAAAGATATGATTTGCTCTTCCAAATACCCTCTCCATAATAAGTTCATCTTCAATCAATTTATAATTTAAATAAGCAGAATGTCTATAAATAATAAATAAACAACCTATTACGGCTCCTATTAACGTAATGAGTCCTCCAATAGTGCCAATCACAGGATGATATGGACTCAGTAACTGTATCACTATATTCATAATGAATATAGGCATACAAATCATAAGTATAATCTTCCAAACCGAAAGCTCTTTTTGCTTGATAGTTTGCCGAATCAATGCCATATACTTTCTCCTTATTCACATAAGATTTCTTTCTATATTACATCATCATATCATCTTATGTTTTTTTTCGCAACTATCCACCTATTTTGCAGCTTTCATAGTTCTCTTCTTTCTTTTGATCTTTTTAGGAGTAACTCTATTCATAGATATTGTTCCTTTTTTCTTCTTTAGATCCTTTGTAGTAAGACTACACAAATAATATTGAAAACAGCCTATAGGAATACATATCATAATCAAAAAAATTATTTTTAAAATCATATCTCTCATCCTTACTTTAAGAATTTTTACCATAAACATACTTCTAATCTTCATATACTATATTCTATAAAGCTTTTCTTTTCCCTTTGTTGTATCATTAGTTCTTTTGTCCTATTTATTCTTTTATTGTCGAATCCAACCCTGTATGACCCTATATATTGTTTGGTCCTTGATAGATTACTACTATATATATTCGTGTTTTTTTTCATCAAAAAATTCGCATATTCCTCTCGAAATTGCTCATGGCGCCAACGAAATTCTTTCATTTCATTCAGAATTTCCGTTGCTTAAAATTTGATGAAAATCTAACTTTCTAAAGTTATCCACAATTTATTCATTTATATAATCTCCTAAAGAATAAAAAAAGCTCAGAATATTATTCTGAGCTTTTAAACCAGCGACGACCTACTCTCCCAGGGCGCTACCGCCCAAGTACCATCAGCGCTGAGGAGCTTAACTTCTGTGTTCGATATGGGAACAGGTGTAGCCTCCTCGCTATTGTCACTAGATGTGATACATAAATGTACCTTCAAAATTAAACAATGCAAAATCTGGTCAAGTCCTCGACCGATTAGTACCTATCAGCTAAAGACATTGCTGCCCTTACACCCTAGGCCTATCAACCAGATGGTCTATCTGGGGTCTTACCTTAAAAAGTGGGAAATCTCATCTTGAGGGAGGCTTCGCGCTTAGATGCCTTCAGCGCTTATCCCGTCCATACATAGCTACTCAGCCGTGCCGCTGGCGCGACAACTGATACACCAGAGGTATGTCCATCCCGGTCCTCTCGTACTAAGGACAGCTCCTCTCAAATTTCCTGCGCCCACAGCGGATAGGGACCGAACTGTCTCACGACGTTCTGAACCCAGCTCGCGTGCCTCTTTAATGGGCGAACAGCCCAACCCTTGGGACCTACTTCAGCCCCAGGATGAGACGAGCCGACATCGAGGTGCCAAACCTCCCCGTCGATGTGGACTCTTGGGGGAGATAAGCCTGTTATCCCCGGGGTAGCTTTTATCCGTTGAGCGATGGCCCTTCCACTCGGAACCACCGGATCACTAAGCCCGACTTTCGTCCTTGCTCGACCTGTATGTCTCGCAATCAAGCTCCCTTGTGCCTTTACACTCTACGCGCGATTTCCGACCGCGCTGAGGGAACCTTTGGGCGCCTCCGTTACTTTTTGGGAGGCGACCGCCCCAGTCAAACTGCCCACCTGACAATGTCCCAAGACAGGGTAACTGTCTATGGTTAGAACTTCAGTATTACAAGAGTGGTATCCCAACGTCGACTCCACACAGACTGGCGTCCATGTATCCAAGTCTCCCACCTATCCTGTACATGCAATACCGAAATCCAATGTCAGGCTACAGTAAAGCTCCACGGGGTCTTTCCGTCCTGCTGCGGGTAACCAGCATCTTCACTGGTACTACAATTTCACCGAGTCTATTGTTGAGACAGTGCCCAAATCGTTACGCCTTTCGTGCGGGTCGGAACTTACCCGACAAGGAATTTCGCTACCTTAGGACCGTTATAGTTACGGCCGCCGTTTACTGGGGCTTAAGTTCAGTGCTTCACTTACGTTAACACGTCCCCTTAACCTTCCAGCACCGGGCAGGCGTCAGCCCCTATACATCGTCTTTCGACTTAGCAGAGACCTGTGTTTTTGCTAAACAGTCGCTTGGGCCTATTCTCTGCGGCCACCTCGGGCTTTAACACCCTAACGTGGCACCCCTTCTCCCGAAGTTACGGGGTCATTTTGCCGAGTTCCTTAACAATAGTTCTCTCGCTCGCCTTAGGATTCTCTCCTCACCTACCTGTGTCGGTTTGCGGTACGGGCACCTAGGATCTCGCTAGAGGCTTTTCTTGACAGTGTGGAATCAGTAAGTTCGCTACTTAAATTTCGCTCCCCATCACCTTTTAGGATTGTCCATACGGATTTGCCTATATAGACTCCCTACGGGCTTAGACGCACACAACCAACGGTGCGCTTAACCTATCCTACTGTGTCACCCCATCACTCAAACGATCTTTGGTGGTACAGGAATATCAACCTGTTGTCCATCGCCTACAACTTTCGTTCTCGGCTTAGGTCCCGACTAACCCTGAGAGGACGACCCTTCC